>NZ_JAPDBP010000015.1:0-122603 GCF_027705305.1 Aeromonas sp. QDB17 | reverse complement strand
AGTGCCCACACAGATTGCTTGATTCAAATTGTTAAAGAGCGTCACGCTTATCGCGTTGAGGAGGCGCATCTTACGCTTCTCACTCCGAAAGTCAAGCGGTTGTTTTCGCTTTTCTTTCGGCGCTGGCTTCACAAGGAAGCGAACTTATCAGGTTGGCGTAGTCCGCCGTGCTGGTAGGGGCGCATTATAGGGAGCCGCGCCGTGATGACAAGAGCTTTTTGTAAAAATACGCTCATTTGCTGAAAAAGCAGGCTAAACCCCATGAAATGAGAGTTTACCCCAGTTTCATGCCGCTTTTTTGTTCATACCGTCAGTCTGGGCCTGAATGTAGTTGACCCAGCTGGTCGCCCTGTCTTGCCAGTTGTTCTGCTGTTGCAGCTCGCGAGCCAACACCAGCGCCTGAGCATATTGTTCTTTATTGAGGTGTGCCTGCACCAGCAGGGCCTTGGCTCTGTTGCCCTGCTCTCCCTTCACTGACTTGATGGCCGCGAGCTGGGTCATGGCGGCATCCGTCTTGCCCTGTTGCAGCAGCAGTTCGGCGGCACGCATGGCGGCCTTGGGGTGAGCATGTTCCCGGGCAAGCAGCTGCCAGCTGTCCACAGCCTTCGGCCACTCACGTGCCCCTTCCCACAACTGGGCCAGCAATTGGCGATTCTCGGCGCTCTGCTTCATCTGTCCCTTGGCCATGGCAGACTCCAGCAGACGCGCACCGCGATAGGGCAGCCCCTGCCAGGCATACAGGCGGATCAGCTGGTTGCGGGCGGCGGCATCATCCATCAGTTGACGGTCGATGGCGGTTTGCAGCAGTGCAAGCGCTCGATCACCACGCTTGTCGGAGAGATTGAGCGACACCGCCTGCTGCCACCACTTGCTCTCTTTCGGCTCGCGGCGGATCAACTCTTCGGCCTGATCCGCAGCCACGCCGTAACGCTGCAATGCAGTGAGGGCGGAGAGGCGGATGATGGCTGCCTGCTTCTGCCAGCTTATCTTCAACAGTTGTTCACTCTGGCTGGCTGCCTCGCCGTACTGCTTGTTGTGGTAATAGAGGCCAGCCAAGCGCAGACGCAAGGCATCGTCAGCCTTGATGGCCAATGCGGCCTTGTAGCTGGCGATGGCGCCGGGCCAGTCGGATTGCTGGGCCTGGATATCCCCGCGCAGACGCAACAACTGAAGTCGTTGCTGCTCTGGCCACTCTTTATAGGCAAGAGCCTGCTCCACATAGCGACTCGCCTGTGCGGTCTGCTGCAGGTTGGCGGCCAGAGAGGCTTGTAACTGCGCCAGCCAGGCGTGCTCAGCCTCGGAACCGGGTTTGAGCACAGCCGCCTTGCTCTGGGCCTGTTGCCACTGGCCGGATTGATAGAGCTTCATCACGGGCTCCAGCTGGCGGGAGAAATGAGGGCTCACCTCCATCGCCAGACAGGCTTGGCTGACCAGGGCCAGCAGACAGATCCAGATCCGCAACATGGTTATGACTCCAATTTGAATTTGAGCGTGATGACTTGCACCAGCTTGTCGGTGGCGCCCGGCCTCGGCTGATAGCGCCACTTGTTGATCGCCTGAATGGCCGCTCGCTCGAACTGACGCTTCGGCTTGGCCTCGACCACCTCCACATCCTGTACCCGCCCATCGGCATCGACGCTGAAACGCAGGGTCACGGACCCCTCGATGCCGGCCTGCTGGGCCCGGTAGGGATAAACAGGCTCAACCCGTTGCAGTGGCATCAAGAGGTCACCGGCACCGATTCCAGCGCCCTGCTGCTGACCATGGAAATTGCCGCTCGCGACCGGAGTGGGACTGGTCGCCACGCCAGGGGCAGAGACCTGTACCGCACTCAGGGTCGAGACCAGATCCAGGCTCGGTTGTACCGAAGGCAACGGGGCCGCCGCCGGCATCGGCATCGGTGTCGAGGCCAGCGCGGCAGGCGGCTCCGGCAGGGGTTCCGGCTCCTGGGGTACCGGCCGCTCACGCACCTGTACCTCGGTCACCTCGTTCTGCATGTTGATGACGATGGATTTCTGCTCTGTGGTCGCCTTCTCCCCTCCGGGCGGCTCCACCAGGGTGGCCATGAACAACAGGATGCCCAGACTGAGGGCGATCCCCAGTCCCAGGCTCATCAACTTGTGTTTCATTTCGGTGCCACCGCCACGGCGATGTTGGCGATGCCTGCCGCCTTGGCTTCATCCATCACCCGCACCACCTTGCCGTGGGGTACCCGTTCATCGGCCTGGATCACCAGGCTTGCCTCGGGCTGCTCCGCCAACAGTCGGGCGAGGGTGGCCTGCACCCGCTCCACATCCACCTGTTTGCGGTCGAGGAAGATCTGCCCCTGAGCGCCGATCGCCAGCATGATGCTGGACGATTTCTGCGCCTTGGCCTGGCTGGCCTGGGGTCTGTGTACCTCAAGCCCGGCTTCGCGCACGAAGGAGGTGGTCACGATGAAGAAGATCAGCATGATGAAAACGATATCCAGCATGGGGGTCATGTCGATCTGCACTTCATCGCGCTGGCGTTTGGATTGCCGTCTCATTGCATTACCTTCTCTTCTCGCAGGCCGTCCCGGGTCTTGGCCAGCGCACGCTTGGCCTGACTCTCGAGCCGGCTCAGTAACAACACGCCGGAGAGGGCCACCACCATGCCTGCCATGGTGGGGATGGTGGCGCGGGAGATCCCTCCCGCCATGCTCTCCGGGTTAAAGCGGTTGGCCGCAGCCAGCGCATCGAATACGCCTATCATGCCGGTCACTGTACCCAGCAACCCCAGCATGGGGCAGAGCACCACCAGGGTGCGGATGAAGATCAGATGACGGTTGAGCGCCAGCTCCACTTCTGCCAGCCAGCGCCCGCGAATCGCGCGAGCGTGCCAGCTGTGACGCTCGCGACGCGCCTGCCAGCGGCCCAGCAGCTGACGCTGCAACGGTGCAAACCCCAGGTTGAGGTAGAGCAGCCGCTCGATCATCAGAACCCACATCAGCACCAGCAAGGCCAGAATGACCCAGAGCACCGGGCCGCCACGGCCCATGAAGCTCTGCAACTGCTGCCAGATGTCGAGCATCATGCTACCCGCTCCACCCTGTCACCATTGCTTTCGGCCCGCTCGGCCAGGATCCCGGCCACCTGCTGTTCCAGCACGTTGGAGAGCTCGGTGAAACGGGACTGCAACAGGCTGTGGGCCAGGATCAGCGGAATGGCCGCTACCAGACCCTGCACCGTGGTGACCAGGGCCATGGAGATGCCGCCCGCCATGATCTTGGGATCGCCGGTACCGAACTGGGTGATGGCCTGGAAGGTGCCGATCATACCGGTCACGGTCCCGAGCAGACCCAGCATGGGGGCGATGGCCGCGATCACCTTGACCATGCCGATGCCGCGCTCCAGGCGAGGGGTCTCTTGCAGGATCGCCTCATCCAGACGCAGTTCGAGGGTCTCCATGCTCAGTTCTGGATGCTTGTCAGCCACCGTCAGCACCCGGCCGAGGGCGTTGTCGGCATGATATTCACCGCTCTTCAGCTGGCGACGAACCCGACCCAGTTCGCGAGAGAGGCTCCACAGCCGTACTCCAGCGATCCCCAGGCCGATGGCTGCCAGCAGCACGATGATGGCGCCGACCTGGCCGCCCTGCTGGACTTGCTGCCAGAAGGTGGGCGCCTGGGCCAGCATATCGAGCAGAACACCGTGGGAGGGATCCAGCGGCAACGCTTCTCCCTCCTGACCCTGATAAGCGGCCACAGCGGAAAGCACGCTACCTGGCAGGCCCAGCACCGGACTCAGGCCTTCGGCCCCCGGTTGCAAGAAACCAGCATCGCCCAGCAGGGCGAAGCTGCCGATCCGGGTCAACGTCTGCTCGCTGGCAACGCCCTGGGCATCGAGCACCTTGCCGTTGAACTGGGCAATCCGGCCCGATTCGTGGATCTCCTGCAGCAAGGTGGCTGGCAGCAGGGCAAGGGCGGCGCGATCAGGCACCTGTTTATCCTGTGCCATGGTTTTCAGCGGGGCGAGACGATCAGGATACTGGCCCTCGACGGCGGATTCGCTCAGCAACTTGACCGCATCGCTGGCGCCCTGACGGGTGACCGCAAAGATCTCGTTCATGTCGCCGGAGGCCTGCTCCCACTGGGTATTGAGCTCCACCAGCTGCTTTTCATTGGCCGCGAACTGGCTGGCCAGCTCCTTGCTCAGGCGCTGGGCCTCGGCCAGCTTGGCACGGGCACTGCTCAGCTCCCTGGAGACAGACGCCAGATCCTGCTGAGCCTTCTGCTCACGGGCCTGTTCCTGCTGCTGCCAGGCTTCCTCGGCCACGGCGGCTGTGGTGCCCAGAGAGAGTGCGAGGGCAAGGGGTAACCACTTCATGGTGACGCTCATGACTGGGCCTCCTGACCACGGCTGACGGAAAGGGGGACATTCAACAACTGGGGAACCTTCTTGTCGGCAGCCATTTCCAACGCCTCGGCGATGGGGGAGAGCCACTGGCCGTCGAGGGCTTGCCACTGCTTGTGCTCGGCAGACCAGCGCCACGCCTGGGAGCGATCGGCGGTCATCGCCAGCAGGGAGACCCGGCCCAGTGCCAGCACATCGACCCGGCGCGGTGCGCCATCCAGCACCAGCTCGGCGGAATAATGGTCCAGCCTGCTGCCGTATTCGGCTTCAATCTGATAGGCCTGCAATAGCTGGCGGAACTTCTCCGCCTCGCTCACATCGGCTCTGGCCAGCGTCGCTTTCAAGGCAGCAACCCGCGCCAGACGATCCTCCCTGCGCAGCGGGATGTCATCCTGTACCAGCTGTTCCAGATCGGCTTGCATCTGCAGCATCAGGGGGACAAGCCCCTGTCTGGTCTCCTGTACCGCCTCCAACTGCTGGTTCAGCTTGCCCAGCTCGTTTTGCTGATCGGCCACCAGAGACTGCATGTAGCGGTTGTAGGCTTCCAGATCTCGCAGTTGAAGTTGGGCATTTTGCAGCTCAATCCTGGCGGCGACGGCGCCATCGGCGGCTTTCTCCACACGCAGCTGGGAGGCTTTCCCGTCGGCGATACTGTTCTTCAATGCTGGCGCAACCACCTCGTCGGCGGACACGACGCAATGAACGGCCATGGGTAACAAGGCCAGACCCCAAAACTTGTTCATGATATAAATCTTAACAATGATAACTATTCTCATTGTCTCAAAGAGTAGGGTCACTGGCAATCAGATGATTTTCTTGGCCTCTGGCCGAAAAAACAGGATACTTTTTAGACAAGTACGGGAATAACTGGCGTTGGTAGTCGCAACACCATTTTAAATAACTAAAAAATGTCTTTTCGATCAGCAAGATAAGTGATCGAAAAAGGAGACTTACATGTTTAACGATGCGATCTGGGAACACATAGATCGGTTCACCAAGGCGAAGAAGACCAGCGAGATCCAGCAACAACTGGAGCGCTTCAGTCATCAGATGGGGTTTGATTACTTCCGTTTGCTGATTATTTTCCCCATCAGTATGCAGAAATCCCATGTGGCCTTGTTCAACAACTGCCCCACCAGCTGGTTTGATGCCTATTCGGAACGGCACTACCTGACCCAGGATCCGGTCGTCTTCCTGGGACTGAAGCAGACCCAGCCCATCTTCTGGAACAAGCTCGATTGCGATGCCCCCTGGTTGCCCAGCGCCAGCAGGGAGGTGATGAACCTCGCCGCCGACTTCGGGGTGAGGAACGGCGTCTCCTTCCCGCTGCACACACCTCAGGGGGAACACGGCATCCTCTCTTTCATCAGCAAGGAGAAGTCCAATTCCGATCTGATGTTTGAAAACGTTCCCCTGCTGTCATTCTGTGCCAGCTACATCTTCAACTCGGCCCTGACCCTCATCAAGGCCAGACCAGACCTGATGAAATACCTGGCCGAGCTGTCGGATCGGGAGAAGGAGTGCCTTTTCTGGGCCAGCGAGGGCAAAACCTCCTGGGAGATCGCCACCATCCTCGGCATCAGCGAGCGAACCGTGAACTTCCACCTCAATCAGGTCACCAACAAGACGGACTCGCGCAACCGCAACCAGGCGATCGCCAAGAGCATCTCCAGCGGCATCATTGTGCCTTCCCTGGACGACGTGACCATCACCAACCTGCGGCTCTCATAGCCTGTTTTGCCAAAACAAAAAGAGCCGCAATGCGGCTCTTTTTCATTTCCGGCGACGGCTTATTCCACAGTCACGGATTTGGCCAGGTTGCGCGGCTGATCCACGTCGGTGCCCTTGATGAGGGCCACGTGGTAGGAGAGCAACTGCAACGGCACGGTATAGACGATGGGCGCGATCATCTCTTCCACATGGTTCAGGCTCATCACCCGCATGGTCTCGTCGCTCTTGAAACCGGCGTCCGCATCGGCGAAGACGTAGAGGATGCCGCCACGGGCACGCACCTCTTCCACGTTGGACTTGAGCTTCTCCAGCAGATCGTTGTTCGGCGCCACGACGATGATGGGCATCTCGGCATCGATCAGCGCCAACGGGCCATGCTTCAACTCACCGGCGGCATAGGCTTCGGCATGGATGTAGGAGATCTCCTTGAGTTTGAGCGCCCCTTCCATGGCGATGGGGTACTGGCTGCCACGACCGAGGAACAGGCTATGGTGCTTGTCGGCAAACTCTTCGGCCAGTGTCTCGATCTGCTTGGCCAGGGCCAGGCTCTCCTTGATGCGCACAGGCAGGGCTTGCAGCGCCTTGACCAGTTCGGCCTCGGCGGCGGCGCTCAGGTTGCCACGGCAGTGACCGACGGAGGCCACCAGCATCAGCAGACCAGCCAGCTGGGTGGTGAACGCCTTGGTGGACGCCACCCCGATCTCGGCACCAGCACGAGTCATGAAGGCCAGGTCGGATTCGCGCACCAGGGAGGAGCCCGGCACGTTGCAGATGGCCAGGGAGCTCATGTAACCGGACTCCTTGGCCAACCGCAGGGCTGCCAGGGTGTCGGCGGTTTCTCCGCTCTGGGACAGGGTCACCAGCAGGCTGTTGGGGCGCACCACCGACTTGCGGTAGCGGAACTCGGAGGCGATCTCCACGTCGCAGGAGACGCCGGCGATCTCTTCAAACCAGTAGCGGGCCACCATGCCGGAGTTGTAGGAGGTGCCGCAGGCGACGATCTGGACGTGCTCGACCTTGTCGAAAATGGCGCGGGCGCCGTTGCCGAAGGACTCGACCACCACGTGATCACTGCCCAGGCGGCCTTCCAGGGTGTTGGTGATGGCCTTGGGCTGCTCGTAGATCTCCTTGAGCATGTAGTGTCGGTATTCGCCCTTGTCACCGGCATCGTGGGAGAGCTCGGACTCCAGCTCCTCGCGTACCACGGCATGGCCGTCGGTATCGAAGATATGCACGTCGCGGCGGGTCACTTCGGCCACATCGCCCTCTTCCAGGAAGATGAAGCGGCGGGTCACCGGCAGCAGGGCCATCTGGTCGGAGGCGATGAAGTTCTCGCCGATGCCGCGGCCGATCACCAGGGGGGAGCCGGAGCGGGCCACCACCACGCGGCTGTCGTCACGGCTGTCCATGACAACGGTGCCGTAGGCGCCGCGCAGCTGCTTCACCGCTACCTGCATGGCCGCCAGCAGGCTGGGGGCGGATTTCAGCTCGTGGTGCACCAGGTGGGCAATCACTTCGGTGTCGGTGTCGGAGCTGAACACATAGCCCAGCGCCTTCAACTCTTCCCGCAGCTCTTCGTGGTTCTCGATGATGCCGTTGTGCACCACCACGATATGCTCGGAGACGTGGGGGTGAGCATTGCGCTCGGACGGCTCGCCATGGGTAGCCCAGCGGGTGTGGGCAATGCCGGTACCACCGTGGACGGACTGCTCCTCCAAAGCCTTGGCCAGTTCGGCCACCTTTCCGAGGCGACGCACCCGCTGCAGCGGCTGGTTGGCGCTGAACACGGCAACACCGGCCGAATCGTAGCCACGGTATTCCAGACGGCGCAGGCCCTCTACCAGGATTTCAGCCACATCACGTTGGGCGACGGCCCCGACGATGCCACACATACACTTCTCCTTGAAACGTAAGACGTTAATTCGGTTGGATAATGGTTTGTTCAAATCACACGGCCACGGGGGCGCAAATCAGCGTGATCCCCCTGGCCTGAATCTGTTCTCTGGCCGCATTGCTCAGCCCCTCGTCGGTCACCAGGGTATGGATGCCGGACCAGGGCAGCTCGAGATTGGGGATTTTTCGGCCGATCTTCTCCGACTCCACCATGACGATGACCTCCCGCGACACTTCGGCCATGACCCGGGAGAGGCCCACCAGCTCGTTGAAGGTGGTGGTGCCCCGCTCCGGGTCGATGCCATCGGCACCGATGAAGAGCTGGTCGAAGTCATAGGAGCGCAGCACCTGCTCCGCCACCTGCCCCTGGAAAGATTCGGAATGGGGATCCCAGGTCCCGCCTGTCATCAGCAGGGTGGGCTCGTTTTCCAGCTCGCGCAGGGCACCGGCCACATTGAGGGAGTTGGTCATGACGATGAGGCCGCGCTTGTTGCCCAGCATGGGGATCATGGCGCTGGTGGTGCTGCCGCTGTCGATGATGACGCGGTTGTGATCGCGGATCCGCTCGGCGGCAGCGCGGGCAATGGCAAGCTTTCGATTCGAAACTTGTTCCGGGTTGCTGTCCACCACCATCTCGCTGGGGAGGGGAACGGCACCGCCGTAGCGACGCAGCAACAGGCCACCGGTCTCCAGCACCGCCAGATCTTTGCGGATGGTCACCTCGGAGGTGGCGAAGTGTTTGGCCAGGGCATCGACGCTGACTTCCCCCTGCTCCTGCACCAGACTCACTATGGTGTGACGGCGCTGCTGTGTGTTGCGTTTGGTCATTTGTAAGTTTCGATTCGAAAGAATGGCGAAATATTAATGCCTTTTCGGGAAAAATCAAACGGCAAATAGGATCCGATTTGGTTCGATGCCAGAATGGGGCAGCTGATTTGCGACGAGGATGCCATGCAAAAACGACTCATCTGGCTGGTGGAAGATGAAGCCAGCATTGCCGATACCCTGATCTATGCCCTGCAGACCGATGGTTTCGAGGTGGAGTGGTTCCCCCTCGGTCAGCCGTTGCTGGCGCGACTGGAACAGACGCGACCGGATTTTTTGATCCTGGATGTGGGGCTGCCGGACATCAGCGGTTTCGAACTGTGCAAGCGGGTGCGGGCACTGACCGATATTCCCCTGATGTTTCTCACCGCTCGCAGCGAGGAGATAGACAGGCTGATCGGGCTGGAGATAGGGGCAGACGACTATGTGGCCAAACCCTTCTCACCCCGTGAAGTGTGCGCCCGGGTGCGGGTCATCCTGCGCCGCAGCCAGCCCGCCCCCTACCAGCCGATACAGCCACTCACCCTGGACGAGGAGCGGGCACGAATCTGCTTCCAGGGCCAGCCCCTGACGCTCACCCGCTATGAGTACCTGCTGCTCAAGACCCTGATGCTGGCGCCGGGTCGGGTCTACTCCCGCCAGCAGCTGATGGATCTGGTGTGGCAGGATGCGGAAGAGAGTCTGGATCGCACCGTCGACACCCATATCAAGACCCTGCGGGCCAAGCTGCGGGAGCGGGACCCTGACGCCAACCTGATCCTGACCCACCGCGGGCTGGGCTACAGTCTGGAGCTGGCATGAACTCAGGGTGGCCGGGCATCGGCAGGGGGATGAGATGAGAATCGGATTGCAACTGCTGTGCGGCCTGGTGCTGATCTTCGCCCTAGCTGCCTGGTTCGTGCTGGAGATCTTCGTCGAGGAGATCAAGCCCGGGGTACGCAGCGCCACCGAAGATACCCTGGTGGACATGGCGCAGATGCTGGCCCCCCTGGCCCTGGACGACATGCAGGAAGGAAAGATGGCGAATGGCCGGCTGGCCAGCGCCTTCGCCCGCCTCAACCAGAGTCCCATCAATGCCCTCATCGATGGCCACCTCAAGCAGCAGGCGGAGTACCGCATCTATGTGACCGACGCAAAAGGCAGGGTGGTCTACGACTCGGACGGGGTGGATCTGGGCAAGGACTACTCGCGCTGGAACGACGTCTACCTGACCCTGCGTGGCGAATATGGCGCCCGCAGCACCCGCACCGATCCCGACGATGCTGCCAGCTCGACCATGTATGTGGCAGCTCCGCTGCGGGAAGGGGCCGAGATCATCGGCTCCCTCACCGTCGCCAAGCCCAACAGCACCCTGCAGCCCATGATAGAGCGCAGCGAACACCAGTTGCTGAAAGGGGCGGCCCTGCTGCTCTTCATCTCGCTGCTCATCGGCGCCTTGCTGGTGTGGTGGCTCAACCGCGCCATCGGCAAGCTGGTGCACTATGCGGATGCAATCAGCCAAGGTCAGCCCGCCAGCCTGCCGCGCCTCTACAGCCCCGAACTGGACAGGCTAGGCCACTCCCTGGAGACCATGCGCCGCCAACTGGACGGCAAGGCCTATATCGAGGCCTATGTCCACAGCCTGACCCACGAGCTCAAAAGCCCGCTGGCGGCCATTCGCGGGGCGGGGGAGATCCTGGCCGAGGCGCCACCGCCGGAGGTGGCCGCACGCTTCATCGGCAACATCAATCTGGAGACGGCCCGCATGCAGCAGCTGATCGAGCGCATGCTGCAACTCGCCCGCCTCGAATCAGGGCAGGGGCTGGACAGACAATCCGTTGAGCCGGCCCGGCTGGGCAGACGGGTGCTCGATGCCCGCCAGATCCAGGCCCAGCGCCGCCAGATCGCCCTGCACGCCGAGCTGGGGGAAGGTCAGAAGCAGAAGTGGGATCCCCTGCTGGTGGAGCAGGCCCTTGGCAACCTGCTGGACAACGCCCTCGATTTCGCCCCCGTCGGCAGTACCCTGGTGCTGAGCGGCGCCATGGAGGAAGGGGGGTATTGCTTCCGGGTGCGAGATCAGGGGCCTGGCATTCCCGACTTTGCGCTGCCCAGGATTTTCGAGCGTTTCTACTCCCTGCCAAGGCCAGACAAGGGAAAAAGCAGCGGCCTCGGGCTCAGTTTTGCCATGGAGGTGGCACGCCAGCATGGCGGCCATCTTGCTCTTGCCAATCAGCCGGGCGGGGGGGTGCAGGCCACACTCTGGCTGCCCGGCAACTGAGGACACTTCACACCAAGCACACAGAGCCGGGCTAAGCTGCACCTCCTCGATGACGACCTTCCCCGTCGATGCGCATTCATATTAATCAAGGAGATAGATATGCCCCGTATGCTGTTGTCCGGTCTGCTTGCCGCTGGCCTCTTCTGTGCACTGCCTGCCAGCGCCGCTTCTGGCTGCATGCTGTTTGCCGACAGCACCGGCAAACCCGTCAGCACCCAGGGGGACTGTGCCGCCCAGTTGACCCCGGCCTCCACCTTCAAGATCCCGCTGGCACTGATGGGCTATGACAGCGGCTTTCTGGTGGATGAACAACTGCCGGCCCTGCCGTTCAAGGCCGGTGATCCTGATTTCCTGCCGGAGTGGAAACAGACCACCACCCCGAGCAGCTGGATGCAATTCTCGGTCATCTGGTACTCGCAGCGCCTCACCGAGTGGCTGGGAGAGGCTCGCTTCCAGCACTACGTGGACAGCTTCGACTACGGCAACCGGGATCTCGAAGGCAACCCAGGCAAGCACGACGGTCTGACCCAGGCCTGGCTCAGCACCAGCCTCGCCATCAGCCCCCAGGAGCAAGCCCGCTTCCTTGGCAAGATGGTGAGCGGCAAGCTGCCGGTCTCCGCCCAGACCCTGCGCCATACCGCCAACCTGATGCGTCAGCCCGACATCGACGGTTGGCAGATCCACGGCAAGACCGGCATGGGTTACCCCAAGCTGCTGGATGGCAGCCTGGACAGGGAGCAGCAGATCGGCTGGTTCGTCGGCTGGGCCAGCAAACAGGACAAGACGCTAATCTTCGTCCACACCGTTATCCAGAAGCCGGGCAAGCAGTTCGCTTCCCTCAGGGCCAGGGAGGAGGTGTTCGCCGCCCTGCCGGCCCGGTTGAAGACACTCTGATGCCAGCAACACCGGCGCCTGGCGCCGGTTTTTTTATCCCCCTTCACCACCGCTTCACACTGCCCCATCCTCCCTTCACGCGACCCCGGCACACTCCCGTTCAACAACAAGGAGACGTGTCATGGTCAAACAGATTTTCACCCACAAGATCGCCCTGCTGCTGTTGCTCTGCCTGCTGATGATGATCCCGGTTCACGCCATCATGGAGCTGAATCGGGAGCGCCAGGCCTATCGCAATCAGGCCATTCACAGCATCATGGCCAGCCACAGCGGGCCCCAACGCCTGATGGGGCCCGTACTGGTGCAGCCCTATACCCGAGCCGTCACCGTCGAGCAGGATGGCAAACATTTCGTGCGCAAGGAGCAGGTCTATCGCTACCTGCTGCCCCAGAGGCTGGACGTGCGGGCCAGCATGGAGGTGACCCCGCGCAAGCTCGGTATCTATCAGGCCCAGATTTATCACAGTCGCCTCTCCCTCTCCGGCCTGATGCCCACCAGCCTGGCTGACAAAGGGCTGGTGGCCGGCAACCCGAACCTGAGCTTCGACCCGGCGGATCCCGCCCTGGTGCCGGGCAAACCCTATCTCAGCCTGATCCTCTCCGATGCCCGGGGCATCAGCCGCGTACCCGAACTGCAATGGGGGGAGCAACGCATCCCGTTTGCCCCTGGTGCCCAGCTGGGGGACGGGCGAGTGGGGATCCATGCCCCGCTCAACGCCTTGCCAGACGAAGATGGCCGCTTTCACATCGAGCTGGATCTGCAGGGCATGAATGCGCTGGAAGTGGTGCCGCTCGGACAGGACAGCCGGTTTCACCTGAACGGCAACTGGCCCCATCCCAATTTTCTCGGCGACTTTCTGCCCGGTGAACGCACCCTTGCGGATCAAGGGTTCGAGGCAAGCTGGCAGACCAGCTGGTTCGCCACCGACATGGAGAGCCGCTTCAACCGCATGATGAAGGGAGCGGGCACCAAACTGCCGTCATTCAGCGTCAGCCTGGTGCAACCGGTGGATCACTATCAGCTGAACGAGCGGGCCGCCAAATATGCCCTGCTGTTCATCGGCCTCACCTTTATCAGCTTCTTCATGTTCGAGCTGCTCAAGGGGCTGCGGGTACACCCCATCCAGTACGCGCTGGTGGGCATGGGGCTGGCCATCTTCTATCTGGTGCTGCTGGCGCTGACCGAGCATCTCGGCTTTGCCTGGGCCTATCTCATTGCCGCCCTGGCCAGTGTGGCCCTCAACGGCTTCTACCTGAGCCATGTGCTGGGCGGCCCAAAACAGGGCATGGGATTCGCCGCCCTGCTGGGGCTGGTCTACGCCACCCTGTTCGGGCTGCTGCAGGCCGAGGAGACAGCCCTGTTGCTCGGCGCCCTGCTGCTGTTCGCCACCCTGGCGCTGGTCATGGGGCTGACTCGCAAGCTCGACTGGTATCAGGTGATGGAGAACAGTCCCTCCGCCACCGCATGGGCGGCCCCCCAGCCATCGACCAATGACACCAGCCATCAGCCATAAGCAAAAAAACCGGCGCCCTCGGGCGCCGGTTTGCATTTCATTGATCGGGCATCACTTCTTCTTGACCGGACGGGGCCAGTTCGGAATGTGGCGCTGGGGCACCCGGGTGATCACCAGCTCGTTTTCCGCCACATCCTTGGTGATGGTGGAACCCGCCCCCAGGGTCGCCCCCTTGCCGATCCGCACCGGCGCCACCAGCTGGGTATCGGAGCCGACGAAGACATCGTCCTCGATGATGGTCTGGAACTTGTTCACCCCGTCGTAATTACAGGTGATGGTGCCGGCACCGATGTTCACCTTGGCACCGATCTCCGCATCCCCCAGATAGGTCAGATGACCGCACTTCGAGCCCACACCCAGCCGGGCCTTCTTCATCTCGACGAAGTTGCCGACATGGGCATCCTGCTCCAGCACGGCACCCGGGCGCAGGCGGGTAAAGGGCCCGACCGAGCACTGGTCGGCAATTTGCGCACCTTCGATGACGGAGTAGGGTTTCACCTCGGTATGGTCGCCGATCACGCAATCCTTCAGCACGCTGCCGGCACCGATGCGCACGTGATTGCCAAGCACCACCTTGCCTTCGATGATGACGTTGACGTCGATCACCACCTCCTCCCCGATTTCCAGGGTGCCGCGCAGATCGAAACGGGCCGGGTCGATCAGGGTGGCGCCGGCGATCATCAGCTTCTCGGCTTGCATCTGCTGGTAGCTGCGCTCAAGCGCCGCCAGCTGCACCCGGTTGTTGGCCCCTTCCACTTCCATGGCGCTGTCCGGGTGGACGGCGGCGATGGCACAGCCATCCCCATGGGCCATGGCGATGACGTCGGTCAGATAGAACTCGCCCTGGGCATTCTTGTTGTCCAGGCGGGAGAGCCAGCTGCGCAGCTGACCACCGTTGGCCACCAGCACGCCGGTGTTCACTTCGCGGATGGCAAGTTGCTCGACGTTGGCATCCTTCTGCTCGACAATGCCGACCACCTGACCATGTTCCCGCACGATGCGGCCATAGCCGGTCGGGTTGTCCAGCACCACGGTCAGCAGGACCATGCCATCGCTTGCCTTGGCGGCCAGCAGCCGTTGCAGGGTCTCCGGCTGGATCAGCGGGGTATCGCCGTAGAGCACCAGCACGTCGTCTTCGTCATGCCAGAACGGGATGGCCTGGGCGACGGCATGGCCGGTCCCCAGTTGCTGGGCCTGCAGTACCCAGTTCACATCTTCCGCGACGATCCGCTCCTTGAGCAGCTCGGCACCGTGGCCATAGACCAGGTGCAACTGTTCGGCACCGATCTGGCGAGCGGTCTCGATCACATGGGAGACCATGGGCTTGTTGGCCACGGGGTGCAGCACCTTGGGGAGAACAGAACGCATACGAGTACCTTTACCCGCAGCCAGGATCACGACATTGAGAGACATAGCTAGCCTTTGAAACAGGTGGAAATGCTGGGCGGAGTCTATCCAACGGGCAAAAAAAAAGCGACCCGAAGGTCGCTTTTTGCATCACCGTGATTAACGGTAATTCTTTTTGACGATATCGATAACCCGCAACTGGGCCATCGCTTTGGCCAGCTCGGCAGACGCCTGAGCATAGTCGATATCACCATGGGAGCTGTTGATCCGCTCTTCGGCACGACGTTTGGCTTCCTGGGCTTTCGCCTCATCCAGATCGTCTGCGCGAATGGCGGTATCGGCCAGCACGGTCACGGCTTCGGGTTGTACTTCCAGCATGCCGCCGGAGATGTACAGCACCTCTTCGCTACCATTTTGCTTGATCAAGCGGACCAGGCCCGGCTTGATGGCAGTCAGCAACGGAGCATGACCGTGGCGGAGACCCAGCTCACCTTCGGAGCCTGATACCTGGGCGGATTGCACGCGACCGGAAAACAGTTTTCCTTCGGCGCTCACCACATCCAGGTGAAAGGAGATCATCTCAGCCATGGGCCCTCCTATCGAGGCTTACAGTTTCTTGGACTTCTCGACGACTTCGTCGATGCCGCCAACCATGTAGAACGCCTGCTCCGGCAGATCGTCATACTCGCCCTTCAGGATGCCCTGGAAGCCACGGATGGTTTCCTTCAGCGGCACGTATTTGCCCGGAGAACCGGTAAATACTTCGGCCACGAAGAACGGCTGGGACAGGAAACGCTCGATCTTACGGGCACGGGCTACGGTCAGTTTGTCTTCTTCTGACAGTTCATCCATACCCAGGATGGCGATGATGTCCTTCAGCTCCTTGTAGCGCTGCAGTACGGTCTGAACGCCACGAGCGGTCTCGTAGTGCTCCTTGCCAACCACCAGCGGATCCAGCTGACGGGAGGTGGAGTCCAGCGGGTCAACGGCCGGGTAGATACCCAGTGCCGCGATCTGACGGGACAGTACGACGGTCGCATCCAGGTGGGCGAAGGTGGTCGCCGGAGACGGGTCGGTCAAGTCATCCGCAGGCACGTAAACGGCCTGTACGGAGGTGATGGAACCAGTCTTGGTGGAGGTGATGCGCTCTTGCAGAACACCCATCTCCTCGGCCAGGGTCGGCTGGTAACCTACTGCGGAAGGCATACGGCCCAGCAGTGCGGATACTTCGGTACCGGCCAGGGTGTAACGGTAGATGTTGTCCACGAAGAACAGCACGTCACGACCTTCGTCACGGAACTTCTCGGCCATGGTCAGGCCGGTCAGCGCCACGCGCAGACGGTTTCCGGGCGGTTCGTTCATCTGACCGTAAACCAGAGATACTTTGTCCAGTACGTTGGACTCCATCATCTCGTGGTAGAAGTCGTTACCCTCACGGGTACGCTCACCTACACCGGCGAACACGGAGTAACCGCTGTGCTCGATCGCGATGTTACGGATCAGCTCCATCATGTTGACGGTCTTGCCTACACCGGCGCCGCCGAACAGACCAACCTTACCACCCTTGGCGAACGGACATACCAGGTCGATAACCTTGATGCCGGTCTCCAGCAGCTCGGTGCTGTTGGACTGATCTTCGTAGCTGGGGGCTTCGCGGTGGATGGACCAACGCTCTTCTTCGCCGATCGGACCCTTCTCGTCGATGGGGTCGCCCAGTACGTTCATGATACGACCCAGGGTCGAGGTACCGACCGGTACCTGGATGGCCTTGCCGCTGTTAACTACTTCCAACCCACGACGCAGACCGTCGGAGGAACCCATGGTGATGCAACGCACGACGCCGCCGCCGATCTGTTGCTGAACTTCCAGTACCAGACCCTGGCCTTGGCCTTCGCTGACAACCTTCAGTGCATCGTACACCTGGGGCACGGCATTCTGCGGGAACTCGATGTCCACCACAGCGCCGATGATTTGGACGATGAAACCGTTACTCATGTCAAATCCTCTAAACCTTTGATAACCCTTGCCTTACACCGCAGCAGCACCGGAAACGATCTCTGTGAGCTCCTGGGTAATACTGGCCTGACGGGCCTTGTTGTATACCAGTTGCAGATCGTTAATCAGGTTGCCGGCGTTGTCAGTCGCGGCTTGCATGGCAACCATTCGGGCTGCCTGTTCACTTGCCAAGTTTTCTACCACACCCTGGTAGACCTGGGATTCGACGTAGCGAATCAGCAGGGTATCCAGCAGTTGCTTGGGATCCGGCTCATAGAGGTAGTCCCAGTGGTGCTTCTTGGCGAGCTTGCTGTCTTCTGTTACGGGCAAAGGCAGCAGTTGATCGACTTTTGGTTGCTGAACCATGGTGTTGACGAACTTGTTGTACACCAGATACAGCCTGTCAATCTCACCGTTGTCGTAAGCCTTCAGCATGACCTTCACTGAACCGATCAGGTCATTGACGCTCGGGTTATCACCCAGTCCGGAGACGTGGGCTTTCACCTTGGCGCCGTGCCGTTCAAAGAAGTTGGAGGCCTTGTTACCGATCAATGCCAGGTCAACCTTGGCACCTTTCGCGCTCCATTGCTTCATATCATTGAGGGCAGCCTTGAACAGGTTGATGTTCAGACCACCACACAGGCCACGGTCGGTGGAGACGACGATGTAACCCACTCGCTTCACCTCACGTTCGATGAGGTAGGGGTGCTTGTATTCCAAGTTCCCCTGAGCGATATGGCCGATCACCTTGCGCATGGTTTCAGCGTACGGACGGCTGGCAGACATGCGTTCCTGCGCACGGCGCATCTTGCTCGCTGCCACCATTTCCATAGCGCTGGTGATCTTCTGAGTGTTCTTCACACTCCCGATCTTGTTACGTATCTCTTTTGCGCCGGCCATCTCTTCTCTCCATCAGGTGGCAGCTTGCGCTGCCACACACGCTTACCAGGTCTGGGTTGCCTTGAAGTCATCCAGCAACGCAGTCAGCTTGCCAACGATCGCGTCGTTGTAGTCGGCCTTGGCATTGATTTCAGCCATCAGCTCGGCATGCTGGGTATTGGCGTAAGAGAGCAGAGCGGCTTCGAAGTCGACGATCTTGCTCAGTTCGACATCGGCGAGATAACCCTTCTCGGCGGCGAACAGCACCAGGGATTGCTGGGCCACGCTCATCGGAGAGTACTGCTTCTGCTTCATCAGCTCGGTCACTTTCTGACCGTGATCCAGCTGCTTGCGAGTGGCATCGTCCAGGTCGGAAGAGAACTGGGCAAATGCCGCCAGTTCGCGGTACTGAGCCAGCGCGGTACGGATACCACCGGACAGCTTCTTGACGATCTTGGTCTGAGCAGCACCGCCCACACGGGATACGGAGATACCCGGGTCAACCGCCGGACGAATACCGGAGTTGAACAGCTGGGAGGTCAGGAAGATCTGGCCATCGGTGATGGAGATCACGTTGGTCGGAACGAACGCGGAGACGTCACCGGCCTGGGTTTCGATGATCGGCAGGGCGGTCAGGGAACCGGTCTGGCCTTTCACGGCACCGTTGGTGAACTTCTCTACGTACTCGGCGTTGACGCGAGCAGCACGCTCCAGCAGACGGGAGTGCAGATAGAAGACGTCGCCCGGGTAAGCTTCACGTCCAGGCGGACGGCGCAGCAGCAGGGAGATCTGGCGATAGGCAACGGCCTGCTTGGACAGGTCATCATAGATGATCAGTGCGTCTTCGCCGCGGTCACGGAAGTACTCGCCCATGGAGCAACCGGCGTAGGGAGCCAGGTACTGCAGAGCAGCCGCTTCGGAGGCAGAAGCCACGACCACGATGGTGTTGGCCAGGGCGCCGTGCTCTTCCAGCTTGCGCACCACGTTGGCGATGGTGGAGGCCTTCTGGCCGATCGCAACGTAGACGCACTTAATGCCGGAATCTTTCTGGTTGATGATGGTGTCGATGGCGATGGCGGTCTTACCAACCTGGCGGTCACCGATGATCAGCTCACGCTGGCCACGACCGATAGGGATCATGGCATCGATGGCTTTCAGACCGGTCTGGACTGGCTGGTCAACAGACTTACGCTCGATAACGCCCGGGGCGATCACTTCGATCGGCGAGAAGCCGTCGTTGTCTACCGGACCCTTACCGTCGATCGGCTGACCCAGGGTGTTGACCACCCGGCCCAACAGACCACGACCGACCGGCACTTCCAGAATGCGGCCGGTACCCTTTACCTTCATCCCTTCGGCCAGATCGGCATAGGGACCCATTACTACGGCACCAACGGAGTCACGCTCCAGGTTCAATGCCAGAGCGAAGCGGTTGCCCGGCAGCTCGATCATCTCACCCTGCATGGCATCGGCCAGACCGTGGATACGAATGATACCGTCGCTTACAGAAACGATGGTACCTTCGTTACGCGCTTCGCTTTTGACATCAAACTGCGCAATGCGCTGCTTGATCAGCTCGGCGATTTCAGTGGAATTCAGTTGCATGCTCTAATACCCCAATCAAGATTGCAGCGCATCGGCCATGCGATCCAGCTTACCGCGGACCGTGCCGTCGATAACGAGATCACCGGCCTTGATGAGCACCCCGGCCATCAAGGACGCATCTGTGCTGCAATTCAGCTTCACTTTGCGCGCGAGACGTTGTTCCAGAGAAGCCTGAATATTGGCTTTCTGCTGGTCGGTCAGTTCGATCGCCGAAATCACGTCAGCCTGAACTTCTTTGTCCAGTTCAGCCTTGAGCGCGACGAATTCGGCAACGACCGCCGGCAGCACACCCAAGCGACCATTCTCGGCCATCACCCGGATCAGGTTCTGACCGTGCTCGTTGAGCTGCTCACCACAGACACCGACAAACAGCTTTGCCAGTTCTTCGGCAGCAACGGAGCCGTTTACCAGACTGTGCATGGTCTCGTTTTCTGCCACTTGAGCGGCGAAATCGAGCATCTCCAGCCATTGGTCAACCGCCTTGTGCTCAACGGCAAACTCGAAAGCAGCCTTGGCGTAGGGGCGAGCGATTGTAGTCAGTTCAGACATAGCCCCGTTCCCGTTACAGTTCTGCTACCAGTTTGTCGACGATGTCGCTGTTGGCAGCCTGGTCGATTTGGCGTGCCAGGATCTTCTCTGCACCCGCGATGGCAAGAGCAGCAACCTGCTTGCGCAGTTCTTCTTTGGCACGATGACGTTCAGCTTCGATCTCTGCACGGCCCTGAGCCAGGATTTTCTCCCGCTCAGCTTGGGCTCCGACAGCAGCCTCATCAATGATCTGGGCCTTGCGTTTGTTGGCCTGATCGATGATTTCAGCAGCCTGAAGCTTGGCTTCTTTCAGCTGATCGGTGGCGTTGGCCTTGGCCAGCTCCAGATCTTTCTTGGCACGCTCTGCAGAAGAGAGGCCGTCAGCGATTTCTTTCTGACGGGCTTCGATGGCAGCCATCAGCGGCGGCCATACGTACTTCATGCAAAACACTACGAAGATGAAAAAAGCAACTGCTTGGCCGAGGAGGGTGGCGTTGATATTCACAGCCGATGTCCTCTTTAGTTAGTTAATGGGTTCTGCGTGAGTCGTAATGACTTAGGCAACCGCAAACATCACATACAGACCCAGACCAACGGCGATCATCGGGATCGCATCTACCAGACCCATCACGATGAAGAACTGGGTACGCAGAACAGGGATCAGGTCAGGTTGACGAGCTGCACCTTCCAGGAACTTGCCACCCAGGATACCGATACCGATGGAGGCGCCGATAGCCGCCAGACCCATCATCATTGCAGCAGCGATGTACAGCAGGTCCATGTTCAAGTTTTCCATGAGGATCTCCATTTATTTAGATGTAATTGATTGTATAAAAAGGATTATTTGAGTTGCATCAACCATGGTCTTCCTGCGCCATCGACAGATAGACGATGGTCAGAACCATGAAGATAAACGCCTGCAAAGTGATGATCAGGATGTGGAAGATTGCCCAAGGCACGGACAGGATCCACTGTGACCACCAGGGTAACAAACCCGCAATCAGGATGAAGATCAGTTCGCCAGCATACATGTTGCCGAACAGTCGCAGACCCAATGAAACAGGCTTGGAAATCAACGTGACGGTTTCAAGGATGAAGTTAACCGGGATGGCAGCAGGGTGATTGAAAGGCTGAAGCGTCAGCTCCTTCACGAACCCGCTGATACCCTTGACCTTGATGCTGTAGTACAGGATCAAGAAGAACACGCCCAAAGCCATGGACATGGTGATGTTAACGTCAGCAGAGGGAACCACACGCAGATAGGGAACACCCATCAACTGTGCAGCGTGAGGGATAAAGTCAACGGGGATCAGGTCCATGAAGTTCATCAGGAAGATCCACACGAACACCGTCAGGGCCAAAGGTGCGATGACCTTGTTGCGACCATGAAAGATGTCCTTGACGTTACCATTCACAAACTCGACCAGCATCTCCACAAAGCACTGCAGCTTACCGGGCACACCGCTGGTGGCCTTGACGGCAACCTTGCGGAACAACCAGATAAACAGGGCGCCTAGCACGACGGAAAATATCATGGAATCGATATTCACCGTCCAGAACCCGGACCCTACTTGCAGGTGGGTCAGGTGGTGGGAGATATATCCCTGAGGAGTCAGGACTTCTCCGGTTGCAGACATGAGTTTTCCTAATAGTGGTTGTTAAGCGTGAATGAAACTATCCACTGTACAACGAGGGCGAGGATATAAGTGGCGAAGAACGAGGCGGTGTCGACCTCAATCCCGGCGCCAAACAGCAGGGCGAAAAGTCCTGTTGTAGTAATGAGCTTAATCCCTGCCCCACCATAAAAGTCCCGCAAAACCAGGCCTACGCTCTCTTTCGTCACCTTGCGGCGCAGAACCCAGAGCGTGAACAGGGCTTGAGGAACCCAGTACATCCCCCCTCCGTAGAGAGAGGATTGTCCGGCGAACTCTCCCGCCTGATAAAACCAGACGGTGGCGATCGCCAGGATCAGGACCAGCTGACAAACGAGCATAGCCAAGGCCAGCGTCAAACCTTCCAAGGCTATTTTCTGCTTCACCAACCTACCCCTGAACATTACAGAACTGTAAAAAATCGGGATCCGAAGACCCCAGGTTCACAGCTCGAAAAGCCGGTCAAATTATACCCGTGAAGACGGCTATTGCAACATGGCAAAAATCCTTAATTTTTGCGGCTTTCCGCGCGAAATTAAGGTTATGTTCATATCGAAAGTAATGGATGTTTTATTACTACAAAAAGCGTAAAAATCACGATTCTGACAGGCCAAAATAGCCCAATACCCGGTCCAAATCTGCCAAGTTATCGTAACTTATTACTAACTTGCCGCTATCTTTCTTGCCCGGCTGAAGTTGCACCTGATTGCCAATTTTTTCAGAAATCTGGCGCTCGAGATAACCAAACTGCGGATCGCGGACGGGTTCAACCCTGGTTTTTGCCGGTTCCAGTGCTTTTTGCACCAGCTTCTCGGTATCTCGCACTGTCAGCCCCTTCTGGGCCACCAGTTTGGCCAGCTCTGACTGGGCCTGGCCGCTCAGGGCCAGCAGGGCACGGGCATGCCCCATGTCGAGGTCGCCGTGTTCCACGAAGCGCTTCACGTCCTCGTTGAGCTGGTTGAGACGCAGCAGGTTGGTGACCGTGGTGCGGGACTTGCCCACCGCCTCGGCAACCTGCTGGTGGGTCAGTTCGAACTCCGTCAGCAGGCGCTGGAGGGCGACGGCCTCCTCGATGGCGTTGAGATCTTCACGCTGGATGTTCTCGATGAGTGCGATGGCGACGGCCGCCTCGTCGGCGACATCCTTGACCAGGCAGGGCACCACTTCGAGACGGGCCAGCTGGGAGGCGCGCCAGCGGCGTTCACCAGCAATGATTTCGAAACGGTTTTCACCGATGGAGCGAACCACGATGGGCTGGATCACCCCTTGTGCACGGATGGAGTTGGCCAGCTCCTCCAGCGCGTCCTGGGACATATCCTTGCGCGGTTGGTATTTTCCGGACTGCAGCCACTCCACCGGCAGCTTGCGCAATTCCCCCTGATTGGTCGGGGCCATGGCCTGTTCGGTGCGCTGGTCGCTCATCACCTGTTTCTGGCGGGCGGCCGTGCTGGTGCTGAGCAGGGCGTCCAGCCCCTTGCCCAGCCCACGTTTCTTCGGCGTCATATGCTCTCTCGATCTGCGGTGAGCGGCTGGGACTCCTGCTCCTGGCGGCGCAGGATCTCGCCAGCCAGGGCCAGATAGGCCTTGGCCCCCACCGATGATTTGTCATAGTGCATGGCTGGCGCGCCAAAGCTCGGCGCCTCCGCCAGTCTTACGTTGCGGGGAATGATGGTGCGATAGACCTTGTCCCCGAAGTGCTGTTTCAGCTGATCGGACACATCATTGGCCAGCCGGTTGCGATGATCGAACATGGTGCGCAGCACCCCTTCAATCTTCAGCTCCGGATTGACCACGGCTGCCAGCTTGCTGATGGTGTCCACCAGGGCGGTCAGCCCTTCCAGCGCATAGTATTCGCACTGCATGGGCACCAGCACGGAGTCGGCGGCGGCCATGGCGTTCACCGTCAGCATGTTGAGAGAAGGCGGGCAGTCTATGAAGACGTAGTCGTACTTGTCCCTGACCGAGGCCAGGGCGTTGCGCAGGCGGATCTCGCGGGCAAAAAACTCCATCAGGCGGATTTCTGCCGCGGTCACGTCGGCATTGGCGGCGATCAGGTGATAGCCTCCCGAGGTTTCGGGGATGATCACCTCGCCGATGGGGGCATCTTCGATCAGCAGTTCATAGGCGGTGCGCTCGACATCGTACTTGTCGACGCCACTGCCCATGGTGGCATTGCCCTGCGGATCCAGATCGATCACCAGCACCTTGCGCCGGGTAGCGGCCATGGAGGCGGCCAGATTCACACAGGTGGTGGTTTTACCCACTCCACCCTTCTGGTTGGCTATGGCAATGACTTTTCCCACACTGTCCCCTAAATGAATGCGGCGGCCCTATTCGGGCTGGATGGCTTTAAACTCCAGCAGATGGCGTTCGCCTTCCAGTTCCGGCACCACCAGCTTGTGGGTGGCAACCAGACGAATGCTGTCAGGCAACTGTGCCAGCTCCTGCTCGGGGTATTGTCCCTTGAGCGCCAGGAAGCTGCCCTCGGGTGACGGCAGATGATGACACCAGCTCAGCATGTCCTCCAGGGAGGCGAAAGCCCGGCTCAGTACACCATCAAATCCGGTCTCGGGTTGATACTCCTCCACCCGGGATTTGACGGGGGTCACATTGGTCAACCCAAGCTCCAGGATCACCTGGCGGATGAAGTTGATCCGCTTGCCCAGGCTGTCGAGCAGCACGAACTGTTTGTCCGGATTGATGATGGCCAGCGGCAGTCCGGGCAGACCCGGACCCGTTCCCACATCGATGAAGCGTTCACCGTGCAGGTGAGGGCTCACCACCAGGCTGTCGAGGATATGCTTGACCAGCATGGCGTCCGGATCTCGCACCGAGGTGAGATTGTAAGCCTTGTTCCACTTGTGCAGCAACTCGACCAACTGCACCAACTGGGTCTTCTGGGTTTCGGTGATAACAATTCCGGCCTGCATGAGCAGGCCGTTCAATCTTTGCAGCATGTTGTCCAACGGGGAATTCCTCAGGCGGTTTTACGCAGCAGGCCGTGTTTCTTCAGGTGCACCAGCAAGATGGAGATGGCGGCAGGGGTGATGCCGGAGATGCGGGACGCCTGACCAATGGTCTCTGGCTTGGCATCGTTGAGCTTGGCGATCACCTCGTTGGAGAGACCGTTCACGTCGCGGTAGTTCATGTCCAGCGGCAGCAGGGTGTTTTCGTTGCGCAGCTGTTTCTCCACCTCGTCGTGCTGACGCTCGATATAACCGGCGTACTTGATCTGGATCTCCACCTGATCCGCGGCAGCCGCATCGGTCAATGCAGGCCCCACACCCTCGATGGCCATCAGGGCATCGTAGGTCACCTCGGGGCGACGCAGCAGCTCTTCCAGGCTCTGCTCCCGGGTCAGGGGAGTGTTGACCAGGGCGTTGACGGCCTCCAGAGACGGATGCTGCGGGTGGATCCAGGTCGAGCGCATGCGCTGACGTTCCTGCTCCACCTGTTCCACCTTGGCATTGAACAGGCTCCAGCGATGATCATCCACCAGACCCAGCTCGCGGCCGATGGCGGTCAGGCGCAGATCCGCATTGTCTTCCCGCAGCAGCAGGCGATATTCGGCACGGCTGGTGAACATGCGATAGGGTTCGCGGGTCCCCAGGGTGGAGAGATCGTCCATCATCACGCCCATGTAGGCTTGATCCCGGCGTGGGTGCCAGGCTTCCTTGCCCTGGGCGCGCAAGCCCGCGTTCAGACCGGCCATCAGACCCTGGGCAGCGGCCTCTTCATAGCCGGTGGTGCCGTTGATCTGGCCGGCGAAGAAGAGGTTCTCGATGCACTTGCTCTCCATGTTGGCCTTGAGATCCCGCGGATCGAAGAAATCGTACTCGATGGCGTAGCCAGGGCGAGTGATATGGGCATTCTCGAAGCCACGGATCGAGCGGACGATCTGCACCTGCACGTCGAACGGCAGGCTGGTGGAGATCCCGTTCGGGTAGAGCTCGTGGGTAGTCAGGCCTTCCGGTTCCACAAAGATCTGGTGCGCCGTCTTGTCGGCAAAGCGGGTGATCTTGTCCTCGATCGACGGACAGTAGCGCGGGCCTATCCCCTCGATCACCCCGGCGTACATGGGGCTGCGATCCAGGTTGTTGCGGATCACCTCGTGGGTCTGCTCATTGGTATGGGTCACGTAGCAAGGCATCTGGCGCGGATGTTGGCTGGCGTTGCCAATGAAGGAGAAGACCGGGCGAGGATCGTCACCATGTTGCTGCTGCATCACGGAAAAATCGACGGTGCGTGCATCGATGCGTGGTGGCGTGCCCGTTTTGAGGCGATCGATGCGCAGCGGCATTTCACGCAGGCGCTGGGCGAGGGCAATTGAGGGAGGATCCCCGGCGCGGCCCCCTTTGTAGTTCTCCATGCCGATGTGGATCAGACCATTGAGGAAGGTGCCAACGGTCAGTACGACCGTCTTGCCGCTGATGCGGATCCCGCTCTGGGTAACGACCCCAGCGACGCGATCCCCGTCCATGACCAGATCGTCGCAGGCCTGCTGGAAGATCTTCAGGTTCGGGTAGTTCTCCAGGGTCTGACGCACCACAGCCTTGTACAGCAGGCGATCCGCCTGGGCACGGGTAGCCCGCACCGCAGGGCCCTTGGAAGAGTTGAGCGTGCGGAACTGGATCCCGCCGAGATCGATGGCCTGCGCCATGATCCCGCCAAGGGCGTCGACTTCCTTGACCAGGTGTCCCTTGCCGATCCCGCCGATCGCCGGATTGCAGGACATATGCCCCAGCGTATCTATGTTGTGGGTGAGCAACAGGGTATTGAGACCCATGCGGGCTGCCGCTGTTGCTGCTTCGGTTCCTGCATGACCGCCACCGACGACGATCACATCAAATTGTTCATGGTATTGCATTGGGGATCACCTTGATCTGCACGCCTGAAGATCTTTGTTTGCCTGGTCTGAAGGGCGGATCATTCTATCTGTTTAGCATCCGGAGGGGAACGTCTACTTCAGGATCAGTTAAATAGATCTTAAGGATCTTTAGATCGATCTTTTATTGGATCTTTTATTAGGATCCGCGACTTCTGTTGATAAGGCATTTTTGATCATAAAGATCATTCGGTTAAGGTCGATCGCTGCTTGTGGAAAAGCTTGGATCCAGAGGGGGCGAACGGGGGGATAACATGGGTTTTTATACACAGATACATGGTTGGCAAGATCTAATACATGAATAACTATAGGTTTTACAGAGCTTAGCACCTAAGTTATGCACAATTATCCGAGCTAATGTGGGGAGCTCTCGGGGAAAACTTATCCGGATCCCCCTGTTAATAACCTGGTGGATAGGGATCTGGGGATAACCAGGGAGATCGGGGGTCGTGACCGGATCTCCCTAGCCCTGATCAGCCGATCAAGGTCATCCAGTCGTGGATCCAGGTTTCTGCGGCATCTTCGGGGATCTCGTGTTGGGTCACGTCTATTTCCAGGAGATCCCCCAGCCGGCTGGCACCGCACCCGGCGAGCAGCCGATCCAGCGTCTTGCCGCCCTGGCAGAAGGTGTCATAACTGCGATCCCCCAGGGCGATCACTCCGTACTTGAAGGTGGCGAGATCCGGCTGCTGCTCGGCAAGATCCCGGGCAAAGGGCTGCAGATTGTCGGGTACGTCCCCCGCTCCATGGGTGGAAGTGACCACCAGCACGATGGCTTCTGGCTCGGTCAGGATCCTGGCCAGGCTGGCGGGGTTGTGGATCTCCGCCTGGTGGCCCGCCTGTTCAAGGAGGCCGACCACATGATCTGCGACATATTCGGAGGCCCCCAGCATGGAGCCGACGACGAGGTTGAGTTTGGCCATGGAATGGATCCTGATGTCATCGAAAAAGTGAAGAGCGGGGATCTTACCGCCAAAGCATGTGGATAAATATGGATAAAGCTTGGGGATAAGGATCCTGTCCACTTTGTTGCAGCCAAAACCGGCCTCGTGGCCACTGTGCCGCCTTCTTTCCGCCTGTTGCGACCTCATCGCACCTTTCGTTGTCAAACGACACTTCAAAACATCAATTAACAATGCAGATGCAAATGATTAGCAATTATTGAATCGATTCGATCACGGCACCTGTAGTAGCATGGCGCTGCTTTATTCGCCTGAGGCGCCGGGCTGACCGGTCCAATTGGGCACCCATAATAAGAAATCAAACATAACTTATTGATATTTGAGACACTTATATGATTGCGCAAAAAAATACCCCGAATGCCGTGATGCGAAAGAGAGGCGCACAACTGCTGCCGCTCTCCTGTCTGCTGGCGTCCCTGCCCGTGTTGGCGGCGGAACAGGCGGATAAAGAGTTGCCCAAGGCGGGTGAAACCATGGTCGTGACCGGGACCGCCATGAAGGTCGAGGTCCCCATGGCAGAGACCCCCCGTGCCGTTTCCGTGGTCAATCGCGAAGAGCTGGACCAGCACGCCGTACTCAAGCTAGACGAGTCCCTGCGCTATCGCTCCGGCGTCCTGTCCCAGTCCTATGGTTCGGACACGGATGCTGACTGGTTCAAGGTGCGCGGCTTCGATGCGGCTTCTTACCTGGATGGCAACCGCCTGTTCAGCACCGGTTACTATGTCTGGACCCCGGAGCCCTTCGGCCTTGAGAGCGTGGAAGTGCTCAAAGGCCCGGCCTCCATTCTGTATGGCGAAGCCCCTCCCGGAGGCGTCATCAACGCCATCAGCAAGCGTCCGACCGCGACCCCGCAGGGACTGGTGAACCTGCAACTGGGCAACCGGGATCTGCGCCAGGTCGGGGTGGATGTCTCCGACACCCTTACCGACAACAGCCGGTATCGTCTGGTGGCCCTCTACAACGAGCGGGACGGCGTGCTGGACGGCACCTACAACGAGCGCGCCTATCTGGCGCCGAGCGTGACCCTGGATATTTCGGATCGCACCACGCTGACGCTGCTTTCCAGCTTCAAGCACGATGAAGGGGTGCCGACCAACGGCTTCTTCCCGGTCTATGGCACCCTGAATACCTCCGGCGGCCAGATCGATCCCTCCACCAACCTGAGCCAGCCGGATTACGATCGCAATCGCAATACCCAGATCTCCGCCGGGTACGAGCTGGCCCACCAGCTCAACCAGACCTGGGAGTTCAAGCAGAACGTTCGCTTCAACTACAACGATCTGCTGCTGCGCCAGACCTATATCTTCCCGACCTATGAAGGCACCACCGCCTACCGCGGCCTGGTCTACCGGGATGGGGATACCAAGAGCGCCACCATGGACAACCAGATGGTGGGCTACTGGAACACCGACAGCACGGAGCAGACCCTGCTGCTGGGGGTGGATCTGCAGCGCCATGTGAATGAAGGCCAGGAAGCCGACAACTATGGCATGGGCGCCATCAACACCATGAACCCGGATTACATCGGTTTCCCCGGTTTTGATGAATCCACCGCGACCCACCAGAAGAGCACCAAGGGCCAGAGCGGCCTCTATGCCCAGCACCAGATCCGCTGGGATGATCGCTGGCTGCTGACCGCGGGCGGTCGTTTCGACTACGTGGAAACCCACAACATCAGCGAAGCCAAGAGCAAGAACGAGAAACAGTACGACGACAACCTCTCTCTCTCCGGCAGCCTGATGTACCTGGCCGACAACGGTCTCTCCCCTTACTTCGCCTATGCGGAATCCTTCGAAGTGCTGCCGGGGATAGACCCCAACACCGGCAACTCCTACAAGCCGCTGGAAGGCAAGCTCTACGAGACCGGCGTCAAGTACGCACCCAGCTTCCTCGATGGCTACATCAACCTGGCGCTGTTCGATCTGGAGCAGACCAACTCCCTGGTCTCTACCGGCTCCGGCCAGCAGACCCAGGCCGGTGAAGTGACCTCCCAGGGGGTCGAGCTGGAGGGGAGCGTGCAGGCCACCGAGGCCTTGCGCCTGACCGCTGCCTATACCTACACCGATGCCAAGACCAACGACACCGGCAACGGCGATCGTCGTGCGAGCCTGATCCCGCGCCACCAGGCCTCCTTCTGGGGCAACTACAAGGTGCAGCAGGGCCCGATATCCGGTCTTGAGCTGGGTTCCGGCGTGCGCTATGTGGGTTCCAGCGTCGGCATCGGCGCGGTGAATGCGGACTACACCCCCATCTATGGTTCCGCCCAGGTACCGGCACACACCGTATGGGATGCGATGATCGGGTATGACTTTGCCAAGAACTGGCGTGCCCAGATCAACGTCAACAACCTGCTGAACGACACCTATGTGGCGAGCTGCGACTACTACTGCTACTACGGCGAGCCGCGCAGCATAGTCGGCACCGTCAACTACCGTTGGTAAGCGACAGGCCGGGCGGGGGCGAAGGCTCCCGCCCTCCTTCCATTCATCTACAGGCCTGTCATGGAACTCTTGTCACTGGTTTATCGCCAATACCGTTGGCCCTTCATCGCCATTACCCTGCTCAGCCTGCTGAGTGCTGTCAGCGGGATAGGCGTCATTGCCTTCATCAATCAATCACTTATCGAATCAGTCGGGGATCCGCTGCCGATCCTGGGTCAGCTTGTCGGCCTTGTCTTGCTGCTGCTGGTGATCACGCTCGGATCCCAACTGGCCCTGACCACCCTGGGTCACCATTTCGTCTACCGGTTGCGTGGCCGCCTGCTCAAGCAACTGCTGGATACCGACGTCGCCCGTCTGCGTCAAATAGGGCAGGGGCCGCTCCTGGCCTCCCTTTCCAGCGACATCGGTCAGATCACCATCGCCTTCGTGCGCCTGCCGGAGCTGGTACAGGGCCTGGTGCTCACCCTGGGCTCCATCATCTACCTTGGCCTGCTCTCTCCCGCCTTGCTCGGTGTTACCGCCCTCTGGGTCACCGTGACCATGGTGGTGGGCTGGCTGCTGGTGAACCGGGTCTATCGCCACCTGGCGCACATGCGCCAGGCCGAAGACAGGCTCTACCAGAACTACCAGTCCATCATCGCCGGGAGCAAGGAGCTGGCGCTCAACCGCGAGCGTGCCTACTTCGTCTACCACCAGCTCTATGAGCAGAATGCCCGGGACTACCGGGAGCAGATCATCCGCGCCGATACCTACCACCTGAGCGCGGTGAACTGGTCGAACATCATGATGCTGGGTGCCATCGGCCTGGTCTTCTTCCTGGCCAACGGGCTGGGCTGGGCCAACACCAATGTGGCCGCCACCTTCGCCCTGACCCTGTTGTTCCTGCGCACTCCCTTGCTGCAAGGGATCGGAGCCTTGCCGACCCTGATCGCCGCCCAGGTGGCGTTCGACAAGATAGCGGCACTCAATCTGGCGGAGCCGGACGAGGCGTTCCCGTTGCCGCCTGCGCCTCGCCCCTGGCAGCGCATCGAGCTGGATCAGGTGAGCTTTCACTACCAGGGGGAGGGCGGTTTTTCCGTGGGCCCCATCAATCTGGCGATCGAGCGGGGGGAGCAGATATTCCTCATCGGTGGCAATGGCTCCGGCAAGTCGACCCTGGCCATGCTGCTGACCGGGCTCTATCAACCGGTCTCTGGCCGGCTCCTGCTGGATGGGGAGCCGGTCACCGATCGCAACGGCTATCTGGCGCTCTTCTCCGCCATCTTCACCGACTACCACCTGTTCCAGCATTTGCTGGGGCCCGAGCCGAAAGAGGCGCTGGTTGCCGAGTGGCTTGAGCGCTTGCAGATGGGCAGCAAGCTTGCCATCGAGGATGACTTCATCGCCGATATCGACCTCTCCCAGGGCCAGCGCAAGCGGGTCGCCCTGTTGCTTGCCCTGGCAGAGCAGCGGGAGGTGATGCTGTTCGACGAGTGGGCCGCGGATCAGGATCCCCAGTTCCGCCGCATCTTCTATCAGGTGCTGTTGCCGCGTCTCAAGGAGATGGGCAAGACGGTGATCGCCATCAGCCACGACGATCACTACTTCTCACTGGCCGATCGCCTGCTGGAGATGCGCCAGGGCCGCCTCACCGAACTGACCGGCGAGCAGCGCGAGCAGGTGAGCCGGGATGCGGTCGCCCATCTGGATGGCAAGGTGCCGGCCTGATGCTGGCACCGATGAGACTGGCAGCAAGCCAGCACAGGAATTGCTTATGTTCGAGATGAAATCCGCCAGCTTCGCGGTCAATGACCGCACGCTGCTGCACCCCACCAGCCTTCGCTTCGAGCAAGGTCGGGTCTATGGCCTCATCGGCCACAACGGGTCGGGCAAATCGACCCTGATCAAGCTGCTGGCGCGCCAGCAACCCCACAGCGGCGGGGAGATCCTGTTCGATGACCAGCCGTTGTCTGCCTGGGGCAACCGGGAGTTTGCCCGTCAGGTGGCCTATCTGCCCCAGCACCTGCCGAGTGCCGAAAACCTGCTCGGCCGCGAACTGGTGGAGATGGGGCGCTACCCCTGGCGCGGCCTGCTGGGCCGGATGGGAGCGGAAGATCACCGTCAGGTGGAGCGGGCCATCGCCCTGACCCACACCGAACGCTTTGCCGATCGGCTGGTGGATACCCTCTCCGGCGGGGAGCGGGGGCGAGTCTGGCTCGCCATGCTGCTGGCTCAGGAGAGCCGTTTCATCCTGCTGGACGAGCCACTGGCCGCCCTGGACGTGGCCCATCAGGTGGAGGTGCTCACGCTCGTCAAGCAGCTCAGCCGCCAGCTCAACCTCGGAGTCATCATCGTCATTCACGACATCAACATGGCCTCCCGCTTCTGCGATCGGCTGGTGGCGCTGCACTCCGGCCGTCTGCTGACCCACGGCGAGCCCGAACAGATCATGACAGGGGAGACCCTGAACGCCATCTATGGCATCCCCATGGAGGTCATTCGCCATCCGGCCCATGACCACGCCATCGCCATCGTCTGACCGGGGGCCGCTCTTGAACCGTTTATTGAAGATGGCGCCCTGTCTGCTCAGTCTGCTGCTGCCCCTGGCAGGGGAGGCCGGGCAGCTTGTCACCGCCACCGACGCCACCAGCGCCACGCCCCGCATCGCCACCGTGGACTGGACCATAGCCGAAACCCTGCTGGCGCTCGGAGTGACACCGATGGCGGTGGGGGATGTGGCCCCCTATCGCGCCTGGGTCGGTGAACCCCAGCTTCCTGCCGGGGTGATCGATATCGGGCTGCGTGCCCAACCCAACCGGGAACTGCTGGCGGAGCTCAAACCGGATCTTATTCTCATCTCGCCGCTGGCGGCCCCCCTGGCGCCGACCCTCTCCCGCATCGCGCCGGTGCACTCCATCGCCCTGTATGAACCGGGCACCGATCTGTGGCAGCGACTGCGGGAAGTGACCCTGACCATAGCCGCCCTGGTCAACAAAGAGACCGAGGCCGAACGCCAGCTCGCCGCGCTGGAGCTGGATCTGGCACAGATGCAGGCGGCGCAGCCCGCCGATCTGCCCCCCTTGCTGGTGGTGCAATTCATCGATGAGCGCCATGTGCGGGTGTTTGGCCATGGCAGCCTGTTCGAGGCAGTGATGCAGCGCCTCGGCCTTCGCAACGCCTGGCAGGGAGAGACCAATGCCTGGGGATTCTCGGTCGCGAGCCTGGAGCAGTTTCTCGGGATGCCGGAGGCCAGGCTGGTGGTGGTGGACCCCGTGCCCGTAGGAGTTGGTGAAAAACTTCAGGAGCCTGGATTGTGGCAGCATCTCCCGCTGGTACAGAACAATCCGGTGATCCATCTGCCTGCGACATGGAGTTTTGGTGGCATATTGGCGGCCCGCCGCTTCGCCACCCTGCTGGACGGTGCCCTGCGGGAGCAGGCTGTCCACAGTGCAACCGGGGGATCAAATCAATGAGCTCTTCTCTTTCTTCGCCCCTGCTGCGCCCGGGTCTCTGCCTGTTGGTGCTGACACTGGGGCTGGCTTGCGCCGAGCTGGCACGTCAACTGCCGGGGGCGCTCTGGTGGCAGGCCCTGTTCTCCCCCGAGCTGGACGATGCCCGCCAGGCGGTGGTTCATTTCAGCTGGCTGCCGCGCCTAGCCATCTGCCTGCTGGCCGGTGCCGCCCTCGGGCTCGCCGGTACCCTGATGCAGCAGGTGCTGCGCAATCCCCTGGCCTCGCCCACCACCCTGGGGGTGGCTTCCGGCGCCCAGTTGGCGCTGATGATGGTGACCCTGCTCGCCCCCTCCTGGCTGCTGATCGGGCGGGAGTGGATCGCCATGGCCGGGGGAAGCCTGGCCATGGGGCTGGTCTTCGCCCTGGCCTGGCGCCGCCAGCTCAATCCCGTGGTCATCGTCTTTGCTGGGCTGGTGATCAACCTCTATCTGGCCGCCATCAGCATGGGATTGCTGCTGTTCTTCCAGGAGGAGCTCAAAGGGTTGCTGGTGTGGGGGAGCGGATCTCTGGCCCAGAACAGCTGGAGCGGCGTCGGCTATCTGCTGCCACGGTTGCTGCTGGCCGCGATGCTGGCGGTGGTGCTGGTGCGCCCGCTGGCAGTGCTGGAGCTGGACGATGCCAGCGCACGCAGCCTGGGGGTCTCCCTCAAGCATCTGCGCCTGGCTGGTCTTGGTCTCGCCGTGTTCGTCACCGCCTGCGTGGTGAGCGTGGTGGGGCTGATCGGTTTTATCGGGCTGGCGGCGCCCGCCATGGTGCGGCTGCTGGGAGTCAGAAAACTGGCCCAGCGGCTGCTGTGGGCACCCATCCTCGGCGCCCTGTTGCTGGCGGCCACCGATCTGCTGCTGCAGACCCTGAGCCGGTTCTGGCCTGTGCTGATCCCGACCGGCGCCATGACGGCCCTGTTGGGGGCGCCGCTGCTGCTCTGGCTTATCCCGCGTCTTGGTATCAAGCAGAGTGCGCCTAAGGCAAACTCCTCCCTGCAGTTGGCCCGCCATCCGGCGCCGACTCGCCTTGTCGGCCTGATGGTGTTGGGGCTGGCTGCGGCGGTGATCGCCTCCCTGTTGTTTGGGCAGGGGATGGGCGGCTGGGGCTGGCCGAGCTGGCTGCGGTGGCAGGCCCAGCTGGAGTGGCGCTTGCCGCGCACGCTGGCAGCGGGTGCCGCAGGCGTGTTGCTGGCGCTGGCTGGCACCCTGTTGCAGCGAGTCAGCAACAACCCCATGGCGAGCCCCGAACTGCTGGGGGTAAGCGGTGGCACCTTCATGGGGGTGATTGCGGCGGCCCTGTTGCTGCCCGCCTTGCCGCTGCCCATGATGCTGCTGGGGGGGCTGGTGGGCGCCTTCGCCTGCCTGTTGCTGCTGGTGCTTATCAACCGGCGCAACGGCTTCCAGCCGGAGCGGATACTGCTGTCTGGCATCGCCATCACGGCGCTGTTCGAGCCGTTGCAGGCCATCGCCCTGGCCAATGGCGACCTGCGGGTGCAGCAACTGCTCTCCTGGATGTCCGGCTCCACCTATTACGTCACCCAGCCGGTGGCCCTTGCCCTGGTGGTGCTGGCGCTGCTGATGCTGGCAGCCTGCCTGCTGGTGAGCCGCTGGCTCGATCTCATGCCCATGGGGTCGGCGGTAGCGACGGCTCTGGGGATCCATCTCGGCCGTGCCCAGCTCACCATCCTGCTGCTGGTGGCCGTGCTCACCGCCAGTGCCACCATGGTGATAGGCCCGCTCTCCTTTGCCGGTCTGCTGGCGCCGCACCTGGCCAGATTGATGGGGCTGGTGAGGGCGCGCTGGCACCTGCTCGGCGCCGCAGGCTGTGGCGCTTTGCTGATGGTGTCGGCGGACTGGATCGGCCAGCAGATCCTTTTTCCCCAGGAGGTGCCCGTCGGTCTGGTCTCCACCCTGTTAGGGGGCGCTTACTTCATGTGGTGCCTGCGCCGCCTCTAGGTTGGTGGATGAAAAGCGCACAAAAAAAGCCCGGGATGAACCCGGGCTTTTCATTGCCTGCTCTGCGGACTTACTTGCCGATGCAGAAGCTGGAGAAGATGCGGCCCAGCAGATCGTCGGAGCTGAACTCGCCCGTGATCTCGGACAGGGACTCCTGGGCCAGGCGCAGCTCCTCGGCTACCAGTTCGCCAGCCACATAGACCTCAAGCTGCTCCCTGGCTACCAGCAGCCGCTCGGCGGCACGCTCCAGTGCGTCCAGGTGGCGGCGGCGGGCCATGAAGCCCCCCTCGGTGTTGCCCTGGAAGCCCATGCAGGCCTTGAGGTGCTCGCGCAGTGCGGGCAGCCCTAGCTCGGTCTTGGCGGAGATGCGATAGACGGCGTGGCCCTGCTCCTGGCTCGGTGCCAGGTCCTCGCCGGTCAGGTCCGCCTTGTTGCGCACCACGGTGAGGCCGATGTTTTTTGGCAACCGATCAACGAATTCCGGCCAGATGTCGTGGGGATCGACGGCATCCGTGGTGGTGCCGTCCACCATGAACAGCACCCGGTCGGCCTGTTCGATCTCGGCCCAGGCGCGCTCGATGCCGATCTGTTCCACCTTGTCCTGGGTATCGCGCAGGCCCGCGGTGTCGATGATGTGCAGCGGCATGCCATCCAGATGGATGTGCTCGCGCAGCACGTCGCGGGTGGTACCGGCGATCTCGGTGACGATGGCGGACTCGCGGCCTGCGAGGGCGTTGAGCAGGCTCGATTTGCCGGCGTTGGGGCGACCGGCGATCACCACCTTCATCCCCTCTCGCAGCAGGGCTCCCTGCTTGGCCTCGCCGCGCACGTCGTCCAGCTCGGACATGATGGCGTAGAGGTCACCCGCCACCTTGCCGTCGGAGAGAAAGTCGATCTCTTCATCCGGGAAGTCGATGGCCGCTTCCACATAGATGCGCAGCCGGGTGAGGCTCTCCACCAGCTGTTGCACCTTGCCGGAGAACTGCCCCTGGAGGGAGTGCATGGCACTGCGGGCGGCCTGCTCGCTGGAGGCTTCGATGAGATCGGCGATGGCCTCGGCCTGGGCCAGATCCAGCTTGTCGTTGAGGAAGGCGCGCTCGCTGAACTCGCCCGGGCGGGCGGGGCGGATGCCGTCGATCTGCAGGATGCGGCGGATCAGCATGTCGAGAATGACGGGGCCGCCATGGCCTTGCAGCTCCAGCACGTCTTCGCCGGTGAAGCTGTTGGGGGCCTTGAACAGCAGGGCGATGCCCTGATCCAGCGCCTGGCCCTGCTCGTCCCTGAACGGCAGATATTCGGCATAACGCACCCTGGGGAGCTTGCCGAGCACTATCTCGGCGACCCGCTCGGCGGCAGGGCCGGAGACGCGGACTATGCCGACGCCGCCACGGCCGGGGGCGGTGGCCTGGGCCACGATGGTATCTGTTGTCATCTTGCTTGACTCGCTGGTTGGCTGAATGAGTAAGAGGGTGGGGGACATTGTAATAAAAAAGGCGGCCCGAAGGCCGCCTCTTTTGTCATCAGGAAAGATGGGCTGCGCATCAGTTGCGTGAGTGCAGGCCTTTCTTCTCCAGCTGACGATAGATGATGGTCTGCTGGATGATGGAGATGACGTTGCTCACCAGCCAGTACAGAGTCAGACCTGCCGGGAACCAGAGGAACATGAAGGTGAAGATGATCGGCATGAACTGCATCACCTTCTGCTGCATCGGGTCCGTGATGGTGGTCGGGCTCATCTTCTGCAGATACCACATGGAGGCACCCATGAGGATTGGCAGCACGAAGAAGGGGTCCTTCACCGACAGGTCGGTGATCCACAGGGCGAACGGCGCGTGGCGCAGCTCGACAGACTCCATCAGTGCCCAGTAGAGGGCGATGAAGATGGGCATCTGTACCAAGATGGGCAGGCAGCCGCCCAGCGGGTTGACCTTCTCCTTCTTGTACAGCTCCATCATGCCCTGGGACATCTTCTGGCGATCGTCACCGAAGCGTTCCTTGAGCGCAGCCAGCTTGGGCTGGAGCATGCGCATCTTGGCCATGGAGGTGTACTGTGCCTTGGTCAGCGGGAACATGATGCCGCGCACCAGCAGGGTCAGCATGATGATGGCCAGACCCCAGTTCTGGACGAAACCGTGGAACACGGTCAGCAGCCAGTGCAGCGGTTGGGCGATGAACCAGAGCCAGCCGTAGTCGACGGTCAGATCCAGGTGGTTTGCCACCTTGGCCATCTGATCCTGCAGCTTGGGACCGATCCACAGCTTGCCGCTCACTTCGGCCTGCTGGCCGGCAGCGACGTCAACCAGCGGCGCCTTGTAGCCGATGATGGCCTGGTCCTTGCCCGGGATCACGCGGCTGTAGAAGCTGTTGGTGTCGTTGGCATTCGGGGCCCAGGCAGAGACGAAGTAGTGCTGCAGCATGGCGACCCAACCACCCTGGGTGGTCTTGTTCAGGTCGGCATCCTTCATCTCGTCGAAGGTGTACTTCTTGTAGCGGGAGTCTTCGCTGGAGAAGGCACCACCACGGTAGGCACTGGCCACCATGGCATGACCTTCCTGATCCTTCGGCGTGGTCATGGTCTGCTTCAGCTGACCGTAGAACTGTACCTGGACCGGCTCGGCAGACTTGTTGTCGATCTTGTAGTCGACGCCCACGGCGTAATCACCGCGCTTGAGCACGAACTCCTTGGTGAAGACCACACCCTTGCTGTCGGTCCAGGTCATCGGAACGACGACTTGATCCTGACCATCGGCCAGCTGATAGCTGGTCTGGGCGGCTTCATAGGTGGGACGACCCTGGGCCTGGCTGTCCGGACCATTGCGACCGACCAGACCGCTCTGGGCCACATAGAGGTGGGCAGGCTGGCTGGTCAGCAGGGTGAACGGCTGTTCCTTGCCTTCTTCCAGCTTGTGGGCCAGCAGTTCGGCAGAGACGATGTCACCGCCCTGGGTGTCCAGGGTCAATTTGAGCACGTCGGAGGAGACGGTGATCAGCTTGCGCGCGGCGTTACCATTTGCTTGCTCGGAAACCTGAGGAATATCACCGGTCTGACCGGCTTCAGGTACGAAATGTTCGGTTTGGGCCACGGTAGTCGGGGCCGGCTTCGGAGCCTTGTCGGACTCCCACTGTTGCCAGAGCAAGAAGCTCACGAACAGCAAACCGATCAGGAGTAAATTGCGTTGTGATTCCATAGTCTTCAGTTTCTTCGCTTTGGTTGCGGAACCGGGTCATAACCACCCTCGGATAAGGGATGGCATTTTAATAGACGTTTGCTGGCTAACCAAACGCCTTTTATGAAACCGTGAAGTCGGATTGCTTCTATCGCAAATTGGGAACAAGTCGGGGTGAAACGGCAGCGCGGCCCGAGCAGGGGACTAATGATTAGCTGATACAGGCGTATCAGTTTGATTGCTACCCATTGCAACGGCGTGACAGAGTGCGCCATAGCTTTTCCAGTAACTTGAACAGCGCTTCGTTGTCCATCTCCTTCACGCCACCCTTGGCGATCACGACGATGTCGATAGCGGGCAGATTGGCTTGATTGAGGCGAAAACTTTCCCGAACCACTCGTTTTACACGGTTGCGCCAGACGGCACGCTTGAGCGCCTTTTTGGGCACGGCGAGGCCAAGACGGGGGTGTTCGAGGGAGTTGGGGCAAGCAAGAAGCGTAATTTGCGGAGAAGCGGCCCGGACAGGCTCGGCGAAAACGCGTTTGAAGTGTTCGGGAGTTAACAGACGTAACTCCCGAGAGAAGGTGTGCTGGGTAGGCATTAGACTACCAGGCGGGCACGACCCTTGGCACGACGAGCGGCCAGAACTTTGCGGCCGTTGGCAGTAGCCATGCGAGCGCGGAAACCGTGAGAGCGCTTGCGCTTCAGGTTGGACGGTTGAAAAGTACGTTTCATGATTCGATTCCGTATTTCTGTACAGTTTTGATTGTCACACTTAGCCGACGCGCCAGCTATAGCGTGTGACGACTAGCAAAAGAGGCCGAATTCTAAACAGAGTTCAGCTTCTCGTCAATCCGCCGTTCCTTTCCATCTCGCCCCGTTCGTCGACCGAGTGGGATAATCTGGCAGGATCCGGAGGATCAAGGGCCCCGAATTATACTGGCAACCCGGGGTTAAACAAGGATCCCTCAAGAAAAAAGGCGGCCAGGCCGCCAAAGAGAGAGCTATTTAAGTACTTTGCGCAGGAACTCCCGGGTACGGGGATCCTGCGGATCGACCAATATCTGATCCGGCGGGCCCTGCTCCACGATCCGCCCTCCTTCCATGAAGATCACCCGATCGGCGACATCACGGGCAAACTCGATCTCGTGGGTCACCACGACCATGGTCTGGTGCTGGCGGGCGAGCTGCTTCATCAGGCCCAGTACCTCGTCGACCCACTCGGGATCGAGGGCGGAGGTGGGCTCGTCAAACAGGATCACCTTGGAGTGGGCCGCCATGGCCCGGCCGATGCCGACGCGCTGTTGCTGGCCGCCGGAGAGGGAGGCCGGGTAGGCATCCTGTTTCTCGGCGAGGCCGATGTCCTTGAGGATGCCCAGGGCAGTGGCACGAGCCTCCGCTTTCGGCTGTTTCCAGACGGTGATCAGCCCCTCGGCGATGTTGTCCAGCGCCGTCTTGTTGGCGAACAGGGCGTAGTTCTGGAACACGAAAGAGGCGCGTTTGCGCAGTTCGATGGCCTGCTGGTCGCTGGCCTTGGCCAGATCCACGGCGAGGTCATCGATGACGAGCCGCCCTGCATCCGGGGTTTCCAGCAGGTTGAGGCAGCGCAGCAGAGTCGACTTGCCGGTACCGGAGGGGCCGATGATGACGACAATCTCCCCCTTCTTTACCTCAAGATCGATGCCGTTGAGCACCTGATTTCCGTCATAGGCCTTGGAGAGACCCGTTAGGTTGATCATGACAGGCCTCCTTTAATAAGCACGGTTCAGCCGCACTTCCAGCAGATGCTGCAAGCGGGTGAAGAAGATGACCACTACCCAGTAGATCAGCGCCACCGCCATGAAGCTCTCGAAGAACTTGAAGGAGGAGGCCGCTTCCATCTGGGCCTTGCCCATGATCTCCGCCACTCCCAGGGTAAACGCCAGAGAGGTGCTCTTGATCATGTCGATGAAGTAGTTCATCAGCGATGGTGTCGCGATGCGGGCCGCCTGGGGCAGGATGATCCGCTGCATCGCCTGCAGCCGGCTCATGCCGATGCTGAGGGCGGCTTCCATCTGGCTCTTGTGGATGCCGAGAATGGCTGCCCGGATCGACTCGGCCATGTAGGCGGCAAAGTGCAGGGTCAGGCCGATGATGGCGGCGGTAAAGGCATCCATCCCCACGAAGATGGGGAAGAGCTGCGGCAGCCCGTAATAGAGCAGGAACAGCTGGACGAGCAGCGGTGTACCCCGGAAGAACGAGATATACAGCATCGCCAGCCAGTGAAGTGCGGGAACGCGAAACACCCGTACTATCGCCAGGATCAGCGACAGTACGAGTGCCAATACGAATCCCCACAGGGCCATTTCCATCGTGGTGCCCAGGTATTTGAGCAGGATGGGAAACAGCCCTAGCGTGTACTCGAGGTCAAATTCCATCATTTATTTGCTGGTGATGTCCGCTGCGAACCATTTTTCGGAGATTTTGGTCAGGGTGCCGTCTTTGCGCATGGCGGTGAGGGCATCGTCAACCTTCTTCAGCACGGCCTGCTTTTCCGGGGTCTTCAGGAAGGGCAGGGCGTTCTCGATGGTTTCGAACGGTGCACCGGCCTGTTGCAGCGGCAGCTTGGATTCCTTGATCAGCTGGGCGGTGGAGACGCGGTCCATCACGAAGGCGTCGATGCGGCCCAGGGCGACATCCTGCTCGAAGGCGGAGTCATAGGTGCGGATGTCGATCTTCTTGTTGGGGTCGTTCTTGCGCAGCAGCTCTTCGAAGTTGGAGCCCAGGTTGACGGCGACCTTCTTGCCTTCCAGGTCCTTGATGCCGTGGATGGTGTTGTTGCCCTTGCGGACCACGATCTGGGCACCGTCATAGACATAGGGCTGGGAGAAGGCGTACTTGGCCTTGCGCTCGTCGGTGATGGTGATCTGGTTGGAGATGGTGTCAACGCGGCCGGTTTCCAGCATGCCGAACAGGCCGGAGAAGCTGGCGGTCACGAACTCGACCTTGTAGCCGGTGCGCTCACCGATCTGGTTCCACATGTCCACCTCGAAGCCCTGCAGCTTGTCCTGCTTGACGAAGGTGAACGGGAAATATTTGCCGGACATGCCGACCTTGATGGTTTCCTGGGCGATGGCCTGGCCGGACAGGCTGGCCAGCAGAATGGCGGCGCCGGAAATCAGTTTGATGGTGGTTTTCATGGGGATTCCTCTCTCTGTAGTGCTGTATTTTTAGTTGTAATCACGGGTTGGCGCTGATGTTATTGGAATAAAATATAAAAAATAAATGATATTTGGTTATATAAAATAACTATGGTCGCAGCGCGCCATTCTGTCCACATTGACGATATCCGGCTGTGGGTAACTTTGGGGATGAAATGGGATCCTGGGGCGTTGGATCCTTGAAAGTCAAGGATCTTATTTGCTGGATCCGTGCGGCAGCAACTGGAGATCCGGCCACTAAAAACGTAGAATAGCCGGTCTTTACTTAATCAATTGACGGGAGTCTAGAGTGACTGCTTCGCTATGGCAGCAGTGCCTTAACCGGCTGCAAGATGAGTTGCCCTCGGCAGAATTCAGCATGTGGATCCGGCCGCTTCAAGCGGAGTTGAGTGACAATACTCTGACCCTGTATGCACCGAACCGCTTCGTTCTGGACTGGGTACGCGACAAGTACCTGCTCCGGGTCAACGGCATCATCAACGAGCTGTGCGGAGCCGACGCTCCCACCCTGCGTTTTGATATCGGCAATCGCCCTCATCCCGTCGCGGTCGCCAGGGCGCCGGCCCGTGGTGTCGATCCTGTGAATAACTCTCCCAAGAGCTGGGAAAACAAGGCCGAAAACAAGCCCGAGCCAAACCACAAGAGCAACACCAACGTGAACTATACCTTCGAGAATTTCGTCGAGGGTAAGTCCAACCAGCTGGCCCGTGCGGCCGCCCGTCAGGTGGCCGACAATCCGGGTGGTGCCTACAACCCGCTGTTCCTCTATGGCGGCACCGGCCTTGGCAAGACCCACCTGCTGCACGCCGTTGGCAATGCCATCAAGGATCGCAAGAAAGACGCCAAAGTCATCTACATGCACTCCGAACGGTTCGTGCAGGACATGGTGAAGGCGCTGCAGAATAACGCCATTGAAGAGTTCAAGCGTTATTACCGTAGCGTCGATGCCCTGCTCATCGATGACATCCAGTTCTTCGCCAACAAGGAGCGCTCCCAGGAGGAGTTCTTCCACACCTTCAATGCCCTGCTTGAAGGCAACCAGCAGATCATCCTGACCTCGGACCGTTATCCGAAAGAGATCAACGGGGTGGAAGATCGTCTCAAGTCCCGCTTCGGCTGGGGACTCACGGTGGCGATCGAGCCGCCGGAGCTGGAGACCCGGGTTGCCATCCTGATGCGCAAGGCGGACGAGAACCAGATCCACCTGCCGGACGAAGTGGCCTTCTTCATCGCCAAACGGCTGCGCTCCAACGTCCGTGAACTGGAAGGTGCCCTCAACCGGGTGATCGCCAATGCCAACTTCACCGGCCGCGCCATCAACATCGACTTCGTGCGCGAGGCGCTGCGCGATCTCCTGGCCCTGCAGGAGAAGCTGGTCACCATCGACAACATCCAGAAGACGGTGGCGGAGTACTACAAGATCAAGCTGGCGGATCTGCTCTCCAAGCGTCGCTCCCGCTCCGTTGCCCGCCCGCGCCAGCTGGCGATGGCGCTGGCCAAGGAGCTGACCAACCACAGCTTGCCTGAGATAGGGGATGCCTTTGGTGGCCGTGACCACACCACGGTTCTTCATGCCTGCCGCAAGATCGAGCAGCTGAAGGAAGAGAGTCACGACATCAAGGAAGATTATTCCAACCTGATCCGTACCCTTTCTTCCTGATAACGGAACGGAGTGCACAGATGCAGATTGCATGTTCCAGCCTGATCCGAATCCTTTCCTCCCAATAACAACGGAGAGCACAGATGCAGCTCGAAATTAGCCGTGAGGCCCTGTTACGTCCCCTGCAACTGGTGTCCGGTGCCCTGGGTGGCCGGCCGACCCTGCCCATCCTCGGCAACGTCCTGCTCGATGTCAGCAATGGCCTGCTGTCGCTGACCGGGACCGATCTCGAGGTGGAGATGATCGGACAGGTCTATCTCAACAGCGACAGCCAGGATGGCCGCACCACAGTGCCGGCGCGCAAGCTGCTGGACATCTGTCGCGGTCTGCCGGAGGGGGCGGAGATCCGTCTCAGCACCGAGGGAGAGCGCCTTATCATCCGGTCCGGCCGCTCCCGCTTCAACCTGTCGACCCTGCCGGCCACCGAATACCCGAACATCGAGGATTGGGAATCTGTACTCGAGTTCGACATCAGCCAGCTGGAGCTGAAAAAACTCATCGACGCGACCCAGTTCTCCATGGCGAGCCAGGACGTGCGCTACTACCTGAACGGCATGCTGTTCGAGAGCGAAGGACACGGCCTGCGTACCGTGGCGACGGACGGTCACCGGCTGGCCACCTGCCGCCGCGAGGTGGTGGGGGAATCGTTGCCCGATCATCAGGTCATCCTGCCGCGCAAAGGGGTGCTGGAGCTTGTGCGCCTGCTGGAAGCGGAAGACAAGCCGGTACGGCTGCAAGTGGGTCGCAGCAACCTGCGCGCCGCTCTGGATGGCTTCATCTTCACCTCCAAGCTGGTGGATGGCCGTTTCCCGGACTGGCGCCGCGTCATCCCGAGAGGGAGCGACAAGGCCCTGATCGCCGGTCGCGAGGATCTGCGCCAGGCCTTTGCCCGTGCCGCCATCCTCTCCAACGAGAAATTCCGTGGGGTGCGTCTCAATCTGCAGGAAAACCTGCTGCGCATCACCGCCAACAACCCGGAACAGGAAGAAGCCGAAGAGCTGCTTGACGTACAATACGCCGCTGGCGAGATGGAGATCGGCTTCAACGTCTCCTATGTGCTGGACGTGTTGAATACGTTAAAATGTGACCAAATCCGGATCAGCCTGAGCGATTCCATCAGCAGCGCCATTATTGAGGATTTTGAGAACCAAGATGCCCAGTACGTGGTGATGCCGATGCGGATCTAGTCGTGTCCCTGGTCAAACTCCAGCTCAGCGACTTTCGCAACATTCAGCACGCCAGTCTCGCGCTGTCTCCCGGCCTCAATATCCTGGTCGGGAGCAACGGCAGCGGCAAGACCAGCGTGCTGGAAGCCATTCATTACCTTGGTCTCGGCCGCTCGTTTCGTACCCATTTGACCGGGCGGGTCATCCGCCAGGGCGAGCGGGCCTTTACCCTGTTTGCCCAGTGCGAGCTGGAGGGGCGTCAGGTGCCCATCGGGCTTGCCAAGGACAAGGGGGGCGAAACCCAGCTCAAGATCGCCGGTGCCCAGGCCCAGCGCCTGGCCGATCTGGCGGAGCTGTTGCCGGTACAGTTGATCCACCCCGATGGTTTCAGCCTGCTGACCGGTGGGCCCCAGGCTCGCCGGGCCTGGCTCGACTGGGGTGTTTTCCATCAGGAGCCGACCTTCTTCTCCCTCTGGGGGCGGGTGCGTCGGCTGTTGAAGCAGCGCAATGCCTTGCTGCGTCAGAGCACCCAGTATCGTCAACTGGCATTCTGGGATCAGGAGCTGGTGCGACTGGGTGGCGAGCTGGCGGGGTTTCGCGCCAGTTATTGTCAGGCCATTACGCCCCTGATCAAGGAGATGACGGCAGATTTTCTGCCGGAGTTCGATATCAGTCTTGGATTCTATCGAGGCTGGGAAAAAGACACTCCCCTCGATGCATTGCTGGAGGCGGGGTTCGAACGGGATCGTTCGCTGGGGTACACTGGGGTCGGTCCGCAGAAGGCGGACGTGCGGCTCAAGGCGAACGGCGTGCCCGCGCAGGATATTTTGTCCAGGGGTCAGCTGAAGTTGCTGGTCTGTGCCATGCGGCTGGCCCAAGGGCTCTATTTGAATCAACATAGCAGCCGCGGCTGTATTTTTTTAATTGATGATTTTGCCTCTGAACTGGATGTCGACAAACGTCGTCTGCTGGCCGCAAGGCTGAAGCAGTGCGCGTCCCAGGTGTTCATCACCGCCATCGATACCGGTCAGCTCGCAGACATGATGGATGCGAGTGACTGCAAGCTGTTCCACGTGGAACAAGGCAAGATCTCCGAAACGTTAGAGAAGGCAGAGAGTAAGCTATGAGTGAAAATACTTACGACTCCTCGAATATCAAGGTGCTCAAGGGTCTGGATGCGGTCCGCAAGCGCCCGGGGATGTATATCGGCGATACGGACGATGGATCGGGCCTGCACCACATGGTGTTCGAGGTCGTCGACAACTCCATCGACGAGGCTCTGGCTGGCTACTGCTCCGATATCCAGGTCAAGATCCATTCCGACGGCTCCGTCTCCGTGCGCGACAACGGTCGCGGCATTCCGGTGGACATCCACCCGGAAGAGGGCCGCTCCGCCGCCGAAGTCATCATGACCGTGCTGCACGCCGGCGGCAAATTCGATGACAACTCCTACAAGGTGTCCGGCGGTCTGCACGGTGTGGGCGTTTCCGTGGTGAACGCGCTTTCCGACAAGCTGCTGCTGACCATCCGCCGCAACGGTCATGTCTACGAGCAGACCTATCACCTGGGCGAGCCGCAGGCACCCCTCAAGCAGATTGGTGACAGCACCGGCACCGGGACCGAAGTTCGCTTCTGGCCGAGCCCGACCATCTTCAGCGACACCCTGTTCCACTACGAGATCCTGGCCAAGCGTCTGCGCGAGCTCTCCTTCCTCAACTCCGGCGTCTCCATCCGTCTGATGGACGAGCGTGATGGCCGCGAGGCGCACTTCTGCTACGAGGGGGGCATCAAGGCCTTCGTCGAGTACCTGAACCAGAACAAGACCCCGATCCATCCCAAGGTGTTCCACTTCACCACAGAGCAGGACGGCATCGGTGTCGAAGTCGCCATGCAGTGGAACGACGCCTATCAGGAAGGGGTCTACTGCTTCACCAACAACATTCCGCAGCGGGATGGCGGTACCCACCTGGTGGGCTTCCGTACCGCGCTGACCCGGACGCTGAACAACTACATGGACAAGGAGGACTACAGCAAGAAGGCCAAGTCCGCCGCCAGTGGTGACGACGTCCGTGAAGGTCTGATTGCCGTTATCTCCGTCAAGGTGCCTGATCCCAAGTTCTCCTCCCAGACCAAGGACAAGCTGGTCTCTTCCGAAGTGAAGACCGCCGTGGAACAGGCCATGGGTGAGAAGCTGGCCGACTTCCTGCTGGAAAACCCGGGCGACGCCAAAATCGTGGTCAACAAGATCATCGATGCGGCCCGTGCCCGTGAAGCGGCCCGCAAGGCCCGCGAACTGACCCGCCGCAAGGGCGCGCTGGATATCGCCGGTCTGCCCGGCAAGCTGGCGGACTGTCAGGAGAAAGACCCGGCGCTCTCCGAACTCTACATCGTGGAAGGGGACTCTGCTGGCGGCTCCGCCAAGCAGGGTCGCAACCGGAAGAACCAGGCCATCCTGCCCCTCAAGGGCAAGATCCTGAACGTGGAGAAGGCCCGTTTCGACAAGATGATCTCCTCCCAGGAGGTGGGTACCCTGATCACAGCTTTGGGCTGTGGCATCGGTCGCGACGAGTACAACCCGGACAAGCTGCGCTATCACAACATCATCATCATGACGGATGCGGACGTCGATGGTGCGCACATCCGTACCCTGCTGCTGACCTTCTTCTATCGTCAGATGCCGGAAATCATCGAGCGTGGCTATGTCTTCATCGCCCAGCCGCCGCTCTACAAGGTGAAGAAGGGCAAGCAGGAGCAGTACCTGAAAGACGAAGACGCATTGTTGCAGTACCAGACCGCCATGGCGCTGGACGGTGCGACCCTGCACGTCAACGAGTCTGCCCCGGCCATCGGTGGCGAGGCGCTGGAGCGTCTGGTCAACCAGCATCGCGCCGTGACTCACCTCATCACCCGCATGTCCCGTCGCGCCCCGGAAGCCGTGCTGACCCAGCTGATCTATCAGCCTGAGTTGAACGAAACCTTGCTGGCCAGCGAGAGCGATCTGCAGACCTGGTGCCAGAGCATGGAAGCCGTGCTCAACGAGAGCAACCACGGTATCCAGTACCAGATGCAGGTACGCCGCGACGAGGAGCGCAGCCTGTTCGTGCCCCACGCCGTGGTACGCCAGCACGGGGTCGACCGTGAATATCCGCTGAGCTATGACTTCCTGCAATCCTCCGAGTACCGTCAGCTGGTCTCCCTGGGCAAGGAGATCGCCAACCTGATCGAGGAAGGCGGTTACATCAAGCGTGGCGAGAAGGTGAAGCCGGTCGCCAGCTTCGTGGAAGCGGTCGAGTGGCTGATGGGCGAAGGCAAGCGTGGCATCTACATCCAGCGCTATAAAGGGTTGGGGGAGATGAACCCGGAGCAGCTGTGGGAAACCACCATGGATCCGGAAGCCCGTCGCATGCTGCGCGTCACCATCGACGACGCAGTCGGCGCCGACCAGCTCTTCTCCACCCTGATGGGTGACGCCGTAGAGCCCCGTCGCGACTTCATCGAGACCAACGCCCTGCGGGTTGCCAACCTCGACGTCTAATCAGACGGTCCGACAACCATCAAAAGCCGCTCCTCGTGAGCGGCTTTTTGTTTATTGGGCGGAAGGGAGAGGGCGCGTTCCACGTGAAACATGAGGGACCTAGACTCTGTCACCACGAAAGGTGCGGCGCCACTCCCGCGGCGACACCCCGAAGCGGGTGCGAAAGTGCTTGCGCAAGATGGTGGCAGACCCGATCCCCACTAGTTCGGCGATGCGTTCCACGGTGTGGGAGCTGGACTCCAGCAGCGTCTGGCTGCGGCGCAGACGCTCCGCCATCAGCCACTCCCCGAGGGAGAGACCGGTGGCGAGCTGGAAGCGGCGGCTAAAGGTGCGTCGGCTCATCATGCAATGTTCCGCCAGGCTGTCCAGGGTGTGGGGCGCGGCCAGGTGCAGGCGCAGGTGATCGAACAGCTGGTTGATCCTGGCATCCCGGGTGGTGGCGGGTACCGGCTGCTCGATGAACTGGGCCTGGCCACCCTCCCGGTGGGGAGGCACCACCAGCCGCCTGGCCAGCTTGTTGGCAATCTGGCTGCCGTGATGCTGGCGAACCAGATAGAGGCAGCAGTCCAGGCTGGCGGCGGTGCCAGCCGAGGTGATGAGTCCGTCGTCGTCGACGTAGAGGGCATTGGTATCGAGCCGCACCCGGGGGAAGCGCTGGACGAACTCCTGTTCAAATTCCCAATGGGTGGCGGCACCGCGCCCGTCCAGCAGGCCGGCATAGGCCAGCACATAGGTGCCGAGACAGAGCCCCACGATCTGGGCTCCCCTGATCCGGGCGGCAACCAGGGCATCGAGCAAGGGTTGGGCGGGGCGCTCGGCCGGATCGCGCCAGAAGGGGATGATGATGATATCCGCCTCCAGCAGGCCCTCCAGGCCATAGTCGGCCTCCATGCGAAAGCCCTGGGAGGAGGCGGGTTGCCGCGTGTCATCCCCGGCGCAGAGTCTCAGCTCGAACAACGACTGGCCCGGCATCATCTTGTCGCCAAAGATGAGGCAGGGCACCGAGCAGTGAAAGGGGCTGAAGCGATCGAAGGTGATGACGGCGACGATGAGGGGACGGGGCATGGTGGCAAACTCCTTTGCACTCGGATCCCCATCATACGGGGCAGCAACAGAAAGCCGAAGAGCCATGTGGTGCCCGGCCCCTCGCTCAGAGCACCATGATGTCGCCATCCTCGGGCACCCGTACCCGGGCGGCCATCCCCTGGCTGTCCAGGTAGTCGCGCAGCTCCCGCCGGGACAGCAGGGCATGATTGACCGCCTCCATGTGGCTGGCGATCAGGGTGGCCTGCGGGGCGGCCTGATAGACGGCGGCCACATCCTCCTTGCCCATGATGATGGCGCCCAGACCCGTCACCTGGGCATCACCGCAGTTGAGGACGACGACCTCGGGTTGGTGCCGGTGCAGCGCTTGTTCAACCTGGGCATTCCAGACGGTGTCGCCGGCCAGATAGAGGGTCTTTTCGGCGGGATGGGAGAAGACCACTCCGCTGACCTCGCCAAGGCGATCCCCCAGCAGGGCCATGATGGTATCGCTGCCGTGTCGGCCTTCCGTCTGTTGCAGGCGGATGCCGGCGAACTCGCCGACCTCGCCCAGCAGGCGCACATCCTCGAAGCCGCATCCCCTCATGGTGTCGGCATCTTTTTGATGCTGCACGAACAGGGGAAGGTGCTTGGGGATCTTCGCTTTCGCGACATCGTCCCAGTGATCCAGATGGTCATGGGTGACAATCACCGCATCCACCTCCAGCAGGGTCGCCATGGGCAGCGGCAGCTCGACCAGGGGGTTGCGAAGATGGCTGTTGGCCATGCCTTCGAAGCCGGGGTAGCTCCCCTTGGGGGCCAGCATGGGGTCGATGAGGAAGCGGGTTCCTGCGTAGTGGATGAGCAGGGTGGCGTTGCGAACCTGGGTAATCTTCATGGCGTGCTCCGGTTTCTCGTTGGGGACACGGCCAGTATGGAGGGATGAGGGACGGATCATGAGTGGCCCGCAGGCCTATTATCGATCTAATCGGGCCATTCTTGATGGCCTGCATTTCTTTTGTTTTTACCCCTTGAAAGCCAAATGCTGGCCCCTATATAGATAACAAGGCCGGAACGCTCGACAGAGGTTTCGACCAGGCGCCCGTCCATCAGGAGGGCAAACAATCCGTTATCGCTCACAAGAGGGTAATACTATGCGTTCTATCGACTTTTCTCCGCTCTATCGTTCTGCCATCGGTTTCGATCGTCTGGCCACTCTCATCGAATCTGCCGCCAGCAATGGCAATGCCGGCTATCCCCCCTACAACATCGAGCAGCTGGGTGACAGCGACTACCGCATCAGCATGGCGGTGGCGGGCTTTACCCAGGAAGAGCTGGAGCTGAGCTTCCAGGAAAATCTGCTGACGGTGAAGGGCAGCAAGCAGGCCGACACCGAGCGCAACTACCTCTACCAAGGCATTGCCGAACGCGGCTTCGAGCGTCGCTTCCAGCTGGCCGACTATGTGCGGGTGAAGGGGGCCGACCTGAAGAACGGTCTGCTGCACATCGACCTGGTGCGCGAAGTGCCCGAGGCGATGAAGCCCCGCAAGATCGAGATCAACGGCTGACAGCCTGACCTCGTTGCATTGCTGATGTTTCCCGGGTGCCGATGGCGGGCCCGTGGAGAGTAAACCCTGTTGCTTTATAGAAGGATAGGATCATGCGTAACCTCGACTTTTCTCATCTCTATTCCAATGCCGTCGGCTTCGAGCGGATGGCCCGCGAGCTGGAAGGCCTGTTCGATCAGAAGACCTCGGCCTACCCCCCGTACAACATCGAAAAGCGGGATCACGACAGCTACCTCATCACGGTTGCCGTGGCCGGTTTCGATCGCAATGAGCTGGAGCTGGAGACCGAAAACGGTACCCTCAAGGTGAAGGGGCGCAAGGTCGCCACCATGGGCGAGCGCCAGTTCCTCCATCAGGGGATCGCCGAGCGGGACTTCGAGCTCGCCTTCAAGCTGAGCCAGCACGTGGAAGTGCAGGGGGCCAGGCTGGAGCACGGTCTGCTGACCATAGAGCTGGCCCGGGAGCTGCCGGAAGCGCTCAAGCCCCGTGCCATCCCCATCGGCAAACCCGATCAGCTGGCACTGCCCGGTTAAACAACATCGCTGACCACCTGATAGAAAAGAGGCCTGCATCTGCAGGCCTCTTTTTTTCATGCCGAAGGGGGAATCAACCGGCGTAGAGGGCGTTGATCTCGTCGGCCAGGATGGCGATGCCGCGACGCACCAGATCTTCGCTCTGGGCATAGTTGAGACGGATGCACTCCTGGCTGTGGCGCCACTCGGGGTCGTCGATGCCGGGGAAGAAGTAGTGGCCGGGCACGATCAGCAGGTTCTTCGCCTTCAGTCGCTCATACAGCTCCTGGCAGTGGATCGGCAGGTTTTCGAACCAGAGCCAGAGGAAGAGGGCTCCCTCCGGCTTGTGGATGTGGAAGCGCGGATCCGGAATGGCCTCGCGCAGCAGCTGGACCGCGAAGGTGGCTTTCTGCTGGTAGAAGGGTTTCACCACCTGTTCGCTCAGGGTGATGATGTCACCGCTCTCGATCATCGGAATGGTGATGGCCGGACCCAGGCTGCCCGGCGCCAGATTGATGATGCCGCTCAGGTTGGTGATGGCCCGGATGATCTTCTCGTCGGCGATGACGATGCCGCAACGGGTGCCCGGCAGGCCGAGCTTGGAGAGGCTCATGCAGAGGATGGTGTTGGCGTTCCAGAACGGCTTGGCGTCGCTGAAGATGATGCCGGGGAAGGGCACGCCGTAGGCATTGTCGATGAGCAGCGGGATCCCCTTGTCACGGGCGATCTGATCGAGGTGCTCGATCTCCTCGTCGGTGAGCACGTTGCCGGTGGGGTTGGTCGGCCGGGAGACACAGATCACCCCGATGTCGTCGCCCACCTGCAGGCTCTCGAAATCCACGTGGTATTTGAACTGGCCGTCGGGCAGCTTCTCGATGGTGGGCTTGTAGGCGACGAAATGATCGTCCGAGAGGGCCGAGTCGGCATAGCCGATGTATTCGGGGGCCAGGGGGAACAGCACCTTCTTCTTGCGACCGTCGGCGAACTCGCCGGCCAGCAGGTTGAACAGATAGAAGAAGGCGTTCTGGCTGCCATTGGTCAGGGCGATGTTGCGGGCGGAGATTTCCCAGCCCAGCTCCTTGCTGAGCAGGGCGGCCAGCGCCTTGGTGAACCTGTCTTTGCCCTGGGGGCCATCGTAGTTGGCCATGGCCTTGATCAGTTCGCCGTTGTCGAGCAGGGTGTTGGCCTCGGCCTGAAAGCGTTCCAGCATGGCGGGGATGGGGGCCGGATTGCCGCCTCCCAGCATGATGGCGTCGGGATTCAGCAGCCCTTGATTGAGGTCGTCCATGAGTTGGGTAATACCGGCGTGGCGAGTGAACTTCTCGCCGAACAAGGAGAATTCCATTCGGTGGCAAATCCAGAGTCAGTTAAGGGGGGAGCTAGCACCATAGCTCACTTCAAAAGCGGGTGTCGATCAAAAAAACGGGGCGTTTCACGTGGAACAGGGTTGCCATGATGGAGGTGGTAAAAAAAACCATTTATAGGTTTTAAAATAACCAACATTCGATTCAGGAAGGGGAATGACAGCATCAAAAAATTATTTATATCAATAAAATCATGCTGTTATAAATCTGGCACAACTATTGGAATAGCTATCTGGTCATCTCAACCACACCGGAGCACGCCAGATGAAGATCCTGATCGCTACCCTGATTGCCAGCAGCCTGAGCCTGAATGCCATGGCCGCCGAGAACCCCAGACCCGAGCTGGACAGCGCCGCCCTGCAGCAGGAGATGCTGGCCTTGCAGCAGCAGGCCTCCCATGACGTGGTGGCAGAGGCCATCCACAACCTCAAGCCGCTGGCCCTGGAGACCCTGGTGGTGGAGGCGAGCTCGGCCGATGCGACTCATCCCGAGAGCTGAGGTAGCGCAAGGGGGTCTGCCCCGTGTGCTGCCTGAAGAAGGCGATGAAGGCGCTGTCGCTGGCGAACTCCAGGGCTGCGGCTACCCGGCTGATGGGCTCGGCTTCGGCCAGCAGTTCCATGGCCCGCAGCAGTCGCCACTGCTGGCGCCAGGCCTGGTAGCTCATGCCGGTCTCCCGCATGAAGATGCGGCCTATGGTCTTGTCACTGGCACCCACCCGTTCGGCCAGCCGGTTGAGCCGATCGGGCAGGGTGTCACCCCGCTTTATCTCCTGCAGCCAGCCGGTCAGACGTCCGTCTGACGGCAGCGGCAACTGCCAGGATTCCCGCGGCGCTTGCGCCAGCTCTTCTTTCAATAATGCCAGTGTGCAGGTTTGCTCTGCTTCCGGCTTGTCCCAGGGCCAGAGCGCCATCCGCTCGATGATCTCCCGCAGCAGCGGGTTGACCGCCAGCACCGCCATCTCGTTTGGCAACGCGGGCTCCGGCTGGAAGTAGAGGGAGCGATAGGCCACAACTCCGCGCATCAACACCCGGTGGGGCAGACCCGCTGGCAACCAGGCCGCTCGCGTCGGCGGCAGCAGGCAGACCTGATCGTCCAGCTCTATGGTCATGCAGCCTGCCTGGGCGAACAGCAGCTGGTGGCGCTGGTGCTGATGGCGGCCGGAGTCGTGCCAGCCGAGGGCGGCGGCAATACCGATGGCGCTGCCGTCGTGCTGGTCCGGATCAAAGGGGTGATCGGGAAGAATAAAGGCCATGTGTCCGATTCTTGCTGTTTATAGTCCGCCTTATTGTAATCGGACAAGTTATCCCTCTCTAGAATGGCGACCTCTTGTGAAGGAGGTGTGTCATGAACAACAGGTTGCCACCGCGCTGGCTGGTGGTCGGATTGATGATGTTTCCCCAGATAGTGGAGACCATCTACAGCCCGGTGCTGACCCATATCGCCACGGAGTTTCGGGTGAGCGAGGGGCAGGCGTCCCAGACCCTGTCGGTCTATTTTCTGGCGTTTGCGGCGGGCGTGGTCTGCTGGGGCAGGTTGTGCGATCTCATCGGGCGGCGTCCCGCCATGCTGGCGGGGCTGCTGACCTATGGCGCCGGCACCCTGCTGGCGTTGCTGGCCACTCAATTTGAAACCCTGCTGCTGGCCCGGGTCATCGCGGCCTTCGGCGCCGCCGTGGGTTCCGTGGTGACCCAGACCATGCTGCGCGACAGCTATCAGGGCAGCGATCTGGCGCGGGTCTTTTCGGTGATGGGCATCGCGCTCTCCCTGAGCCCGGTGCTGGGGCTGGTGAGCGGTGGCCTGCTGGCTGATGGCTTGGGTTATCTCGGGGTATTCGGCGCCCTGCTGGTATTGGCAGTTGGATTGCTGCTGGTCACTTGCTGGCAACTGCCGGAAACCCGCCCGGCCATCACCCAGAGGGTCGCACTCTGGCCGCTGGCCTGCCGGATGGTGCGTGATACCGGCCTGTGGCGCAGCGCCGCCCTGGTGGCGCTGTTCAACACCATGCTGTTCGGCTACTACAGCCTGGCGCCGTTTCTGTTTGCCAGTCTGGGGCTGAGCGCGGGGGAATTTGGTTACTCCGGCATCGTGCTGGCGCTGGCAACCCTGGTGGGCAGCCTGCTCAACAAGCGTCTGCTGGGCCGTGGCTGGACGCCTGCCTCGTTAATACGGCTCGCCGCCGTGCTGGCGTCGGGTTCGAGTTGGCTGGTGTGGGCAAGTCAGGCATCGCTCTGGTTTCTGCTGCCCATGACGGGAGTGGTGGTGGCGTTCGGGCTGGCTATCCCCAATGTGCTGAGCCAGGCGCTGCTGGCCTATCGGGAGGTGGCGGGCAGTGCCGGGGCCCTGTTCGGGCTCGGTTACTACCTGCTGCTCAGCCTGGGGTTGGCGGTTGCAGCCAGCTTGCAGGATCTCGGGCTGCTGCTCGGGGGATGCGGTCTGCTGGCCCTGTGCTGCGGTTGGCGTCGTTCCACGTGAAACATCAGCTGCCGATAAAACGGTAGCCGATGCCGGCTTCGGTCTCGATCAGCGTGGGTTGCTGGGGGTTATCTCCCAGCTTCTTGCGCAGACTGGCGATGACGATGCGCAGGTAGTGGGTATCTTCCTTGTGGCTCGGTCCCCAGATGTCGATGAGCAGCTGGGTCTGTTGCACCAGCTTGCCGGGGTGGCACACCAGGGCCTGCAACAGGGCGTACTCCTTGCGGGAGAGGGGGATCTCCTCGCCCTGCAGGGTCACCTTGTGGCTGCTGCTGTCCAGGGTCAGGCCACAGTGGGGGAAGTGTCGACACTCGCCGCTGGTGGCACCGACTCGCTGGCGCAGCAGCACCCGGATACGGGCCATCATCTCCCCGACGCCGAACGGCTTGCTCATGTAGTCGTTGGCCCCCGCATCCAGCAGCCGCACCTTCTCCTGCTCGGAGTCCCGCGCCGAGAGCACCAGCACGGGATTGGCGTGGTGTTCGCGGATGGCGTGCAGGATTTGGATGCCATCACCGTCCGGCAGGCCCAGATCCAGGATCACCAGGTCGGGGTTGAGGTGGCGATACTGCGCCATCCCCTCGGTGACGCCGACCGCCTCACTCACCTGATGTCCTTCGGCGATCAGGCTGATCCGCAAAAAACGGCGGATGGCCGCCTCGTCGTCGATGACCAGTATGTGAGCCATTCAGCCTCCCGTTTGCTGATTGAAAAGGGCGGCGACCATCAGGCCGCCGGTGCGTTGAGGGCCAGCGGCAGGGAGATGCGCATGCAGGTGCCGTTGCCGTTGGGGCCTGCGAATGCCCAGATGCGGCCGCCGTGGACCTCTATCATAGCGCGGGAAATGGCGAGGCCAAGCCCGGTGCCGCGGCTGCCGCAGTCGCCGACCGGCTGGGTGTAGAACAGATTGAAGATCTTGTCCCGATCCGACTCGGCGATGCCGACCCCGATATCGATGATGTCGATGATGAGGTCGGGGTCCGCCAGCATCACCTTGAACTCGATGGGGGTGCCGGCCGGCGAGTAGCGGGAGGCGTTGTCGAGGATGTTGACCAGCACCTGCTCGATCAGGGCGCCGTGCACATAGAGCCGGGGGATCTGCTGATCGAAGTGCACCAGCAGCTTGTGCTGGCGCCAGGAGGAGTCGAGCCGGCGGCGGGCGCTCTCCACCAGGTCCGCCAGGTCGACCCAGTCCCGTTTCAGCTGGAAATCCGGTGAACCGATGCGGGTCATGTCCAGCAGGTTTTGCACATAGCCGTGCAGGCGGCGCGCCTCGTCCTGCACCGAGTGCAGCAGTTCGATGCGGTCCTCCGCACTTATCCGGTCCCCGTATTCCAGCAGGGTGCTGCCGGCCCCCATGATGGTGGCCAGCGGCGTCTTCAGGTCGTGGGAGACCGAGGAGAGCAGGGCGGCGCGCATCCGGTCGGTCTCCGCCTGCAACTGGCTGTCCGCCAGCCGCTCGTTGAGATCGATCCGCGCCAGGGCGGCGCGGATATCGGTGAGCAGGGCCTGCAGCTGGTGCTCGGCGGCGGAGGTGAGCGGGCTGGCCAGCCGGATGCCCAGCACCAGGTCATCGCCGAGGTGATGGTACTGGGCCTCGGCGGCGTTGAGGGTGGCGGTATGGGCACCGGCGCTCTGCTTCTGGGCCAGGCACCAGTCAATGGCGGCCTTGTCGGTCTGGCCCGGCCCGGTCTGGGTGTCACCGGCCCGGTACTGGTAATCCCCATCGAGCGCGAACACGGGCTGCCCAAGGGCGAGGGCGATGGCCTGGGTTCCCTGTCTCAGCACGTCCACCGGGCTGCTGGCGGTGGCCAGTCCCTGGCTCAGGGAGAGCAGGGCGTTGCCCAGTTGCTGGGTCTCGCGCAGACTGACCAGTTGCTGACGCTGGCGGGAGGCGAGGCGCCCGGCCGCGATGCCGACGATGAGCAGCACGAACAGGGTGAGCAGGTCGCTGTGGCTGGCCACGCTCAGGGAGAAGTAGGGGAAGGTGAACAGCAGATTGTGGCCGACGAATCCCAGCACGGCGGCCAGGATGGCGGGGACCAGGCTGGTGGTGAGCGCGGTGGCCAGCACCCCCAGCACGAACAGCATGGGCAGGGAGGCGGGGGGCAGCCAGTGGGAGAGGGCCCAGACCGCGGCCGAGGTCCCCCCCATGATGGCCACCGCGAGCAGGCTCTGGCGAAGCTCACCCGGGCCTGCCGTTGGCAGGGTCAGGCCGGGCTTGCGCTTCTCGGTATCCACCAGCGTGATCTCGAATCCCTGCGCCTGTTTGAGCAGGTGCTGTACCAGGGATCGGCGCCAGGGCGGGTTGCGGGATTTGCCGAGCAGCAATTGGGAAACCTGCTGCTGTTCGGCGGTCTCCAGCAGGGCATCGGCCACGGCCGGGCTGGAGAGGGTCAGCACCCTGGCCCCCAGCTGGGAGGCGAGGGCCAGCGCCTGCTCCAGCTCGGGGGAGCGCTGCCCCTTGCTGTCGATGTGCACCACCAGCCAGGGCAGTTGCCTGCGCTGGGCGAAGCGGTGGCCGTAACGCACCAGGGCGGCGCCGTGCTCATCCCCGATGCAGACCATCAGCTTGCCCCGCAGCGGCAGTGTGGTCTTGCCGGCGGCCTGCCACTGCAACTGCAGATCCCCCTCCACGTGGCTGGCGGCGGTCTGCATCGCCAGCTCCCGCAGGGCGGTCAGGTTGTTGAGGGAGAAGAAGGATTGCAGGGCGGCCTTGGCCTGGTGGGGCACATAGACCTTGCCCTCCTTGAGGCGGCCGAGCAGCTCCTTGGGGGGCAGGTCGATCAGCACCAGGCTGTCGGCCTCCAGCAGCACCTGGTCCGGCAGGGTCTCCTTGACCCTGACCCCGGTCAGCTGCCACACCAGATCGTTGAGGCTCTCCAGGTGCTGCACGTTGAGGGTGGTGTAGACGTCGATGCCGGCACCGAGCAGCTCCTCCACATCCTGCCAGCGCTTCTCGTGGCGACTGCCGGGGGCGTTGCTGTGGGCCAGCTCGTCCACCACGGCAATGGCGGGCCTGCGGGCCAGCAGGCCGTCCAAGTCCATCTCCTCCAGCCGCTGCTGGCGATGCAGGTGCAGTGTGCGCGGCAGGATGGCGAGCTTGTCGAGCAGGGCCAGGGTCTCCTGGCGGCCGTGGGTCTCCACCACCCCGATCAGGATGTCGACTCCCTCCCTGGCCTGCTCCCGCACCGCCTGCAGCATGGCGTAGGTCTTGCCGACGCCGGGGGCCGCGCCGAGAAACACCTTCAGCTTGCCCCTGTGCTCCTGCTCCAGGCTCGCCAGCAGGGCGTCTGCCCTCACTTCATCACGCATCCCCGTGCTCCCGTTGCATCGGCCGAACTGCGGCCGTGACCTCATTGCTCATGCTTGTCCCCGTTGTCGAAAGGGAGCCTTCCCGAACGGCAAGGAGCGCCCTCAGGCGCCCTTTTGATGATCGAGTTGCAGGTTCAACTGGAGAATGTTGACCACCTGCGGGCCAAGGATACCAGCTTGTGCCGCCGACTTGACCTGCTCCGTCAACTGAACGGGATCCAGCCCCCGTTGCCCGGCGACCCTATCCACCTGGGCCAGCGCTGCATCGAGGGGCAGATGGGGATCGAGGCCGGAGGCGGAGCGGGTCAGCAGGGCGGGGACCCTGGCTTCCGGCTGCGCCCTGGCCGCAGCTGCGGCAAACTCGGCCCGTAGCGGCGAGCTCATCCCCAGGTTGCTTCCGCCGCCACCTATGGTGGCGAAATCGCTGGCGGAGGGGCGGGAGTGGAAGTAGTCGGCCCGCTCGAATTTCTGGGCTAGCAGGGCGCTGCCGACCACTTGCTGCTTGGCGTTGGTGAGCAGGCTGCCGTTGGCCTGCCAGGGGAAGAGCAGCTGAGCCAGCCCGGTGACGGCCAGCGGATATGCCACCCCCAGCAGCAGGGTCAGGGTCAGCAGGGTTCTGATTGCTATCATGATTTTTTGCTCCAAAAGATTGATGGGGTACAAGCCAGGCCTGCACCCCGCTATGTAGTCACACTAGGCCCAGGCCGGTGATGACCAGGTCGATCAACTTGATGCCGATGAAGGGCACTATCAGGCCGCCGACGCCGTAGATCAGCAGGTTGCGGCGCAGCAGGCTGGCCGCCGTTCCCTTCAGGCTGACCCCGCGCAGGGCCAGCGGCACCAGCGCGACGATGATCAGGGCGTTGAAGATGATGGCCGACAGGATGGCGCTCTCCGGACTGCCCAGCTGCATCAGGTTCAGCGCCCCCAGCTGCGGATAGGCGGCGATAAACAGGGCTGGCAGGATGGCGAAGTACTTGGCCACGTCGTTGGCGATGGAGAAGGTGGTCAGGGCGCCGCGGGTCACCAGCAGCTGCTTGCCCACCAGCACCACGTCCAGCAGCTTGGTGGGGTTGGAGTCGAGATCCACCAGGTTGCCCGCCTCCTTGGCGGCCTGGGTCCCCTCGTTCATGGCCAGGCCCACGTCGGCCTGGGCCAGCGCTGGTGCGTCGTTGGCGCCGTCCCCGCACATGGCGACCAGCCGGCCGTCAGCCTGCTCCTGACGGATGTAGGCCAGCTTCTTTTCCGGCGTCGCCTCGGCGATGAAGTCATCTACCCCGGCTTCGGCGGCGATGGCGGCGGCGGTCAGCGGGTTGTCACCGGTGATCATCACGGTGCGGATCCCCATGTGGCGCAGGATCTGGAAGCGGGCCTTGATGCCCGGCTTGATGATGTCCTTGAGGAACACTACCCCCAGCAGCTTCTCGTGGGTGCAGACCAGCAGCGGGGTACCCCCCTGGCGGGCAATGTTGTCCACCGATTTGAGAATGAGCTCGGGCACCGCCTTGCGATCGAGGGAGAGGTAGCGCAGCACAGCGTCCACCGCCCCCTTGCGATAGTGATGGCCGTTGCGATCCAGCCCGCTCAGCCGGGTCTCGGCGCTGAAGGGGATGAGGATGTCGCTCTCCAGTTGGCTCGGTCTGGTGTGGCTCTTGCCCGCCAGGGTCAGGATGGATTTGCCTTCCGGCGTGTTGTCACCGAGCGAGGCCAGCATGGCGGCCTGAGCCAGCAGGGAGGGATCCACGCCGGGGGCCGGGATCAGCTCGTCCGCCATCCGGTTGCCGAAGGTGATGGTGCCGGTCTTGTCCAGCAGCAGGGTACGCACGTCGCCGGCGGCTTCCACCGCGCGGCCCGACTTGGCGATCACGTTGAGCTTCACCAGCCGGTCCATGCCGGCGATACCGATGGCGGAGAGCAGACCGCCGATGGTGGTCGGGATCAGGGTGATGAACAGCGCCAGCAGATAGAGCCGGGGCACCTGGGTGCCGTTGTAGTCGAGGAACCAGGGCAGGGTGGCCACCACCAGCAGGAAGATCAGGGTCAGCCCCACCAGCAGGGCATCCAGCGCCATCTCGTTGGGGGTCTTCTGCCGCTTGGCCCCTTCCACCAGGGCAATCATGCGATCCAGGGTACTTTCGCCCGGGTTGTTGGTGATGCGCACCCAGATCTCGTCGGAAACGACAGTGGTGTTGCCGGTCACGCCGCTGCGGTCGGTGCCGGACTCGCGGATGACGGGGGCGGATTCGCCGGTGATGGCTGCCTCGTTGACCGAGGCGATGCCGGCGACCACTTCGCCGTCGGCCGGGATCATCTCGCCGCTGCGCACCAGCACCAGATCGCCCTTGAGCAGACTGGTGGCGGGGATCCACTCGCCCTTGTCATCCTGCGGGGTGGTGACCCGGCGTGCCTTGAGCTGGCTCATGCCGGCCTTCAGGCTGTCGGCCCGTGCCTTGCCGCGCCCCTCGGCCAGGGTTTCGGCGAAGTTGGCAAACCAGAGGGTGAGCCAGAGCCAGGCGGTCAGCTGCCAGGCCAGCGAAGGAGCGACGCCGGAGAGCGGTTGCCCCAGCAGCGACTCCAGGGTCGCCATCACGGCAGCCAGCCAGAGGGTGAACAGGATGGGGCTGCCAAACAGCGCCCTCGGGTTGAAGCGATAGAGGGCTTCCACCATGGCCTGCAGGATCTGTGATTTCTGTTTCTTGCCCTTCACCTGAATGGTGTCGGTGCTCATTGAAGCGGACTTGCTCATTGGAAAGCTCCCTGCATCGAATAGTTGGTCACGCAGATCAATCGGGTGTGCAGCATCAGAAGGCACCTCCCAGCAGGCTCAGGTGTTCCGCCACCGGGCCCAACGCCAGCACCGGCAGGAAGGAGAGCCCCCCCATCAGCAGCACGGTGACGATCAGCAGAGTGATGAAGAGCGGGCCGCTGACGGGGAAGTCCCCTTCGCTCGTCTCCTGGCGCGGGGCACGGGCCAGCTGGCCGGCGATGGCCAGTACCGGAATGATGTAGCCGAAGCGGCCGAGCAGCATGGCCAGCCCGATGGCGATGCACTGCCAGCTGTCGGCTGCGGCAAAGCCGGCGAAGGCGGAGCCGTTGTTGCCGGCGGCCGAGGCGTAGGCATAGATCAGTCGTGACAGGCCATGGGGGCCATCGTGACCGATGACGGTGGCGGAGTTCGGCATCAGCAGGGTAATGCCGCCGATCACCAATACCCCGATGGGCATCACCAGCATGCTGGCGACCACCCACTTCATCTCGGTGATACCGAGCCGTTTGCCCAGATAGGTGGGGGTGCGCCCCACCATCAGGCCGCACAGGAACACGGTCAGCAGAACGAACAGCATCATGCCGTAGATGCCGGCACCGACGCCGCCGAACACCACTTCACCCAGCAGCATGTTGATCATGCCGACCATGCCGGCGAGCGGGGCAAAGCTGTCGTGCATGGCGTTGACCGAGCCGTTGGAGGCGGCGGTGGTCGCCACTTCCCAGATGCTGGAGAGTACGGGGCCGAAGCGACTCTCCTTGCCTTCCCAGTTGCCGGCTTCGCTGGTGAGGTGGGCGAGGGCGGGATCCGGCTTCAGCTCCTGGCCGATGGCGAGGCAGAGCCCCAGCACCAGCATGATGGTCATGGCGATGAGGATGGCGCGGCTGTGGGCCAGATCCTTCACGTAGCGCCCCAGGGTGCAGACCATGGCGGCGGCCAGGGTCAGCAGGGCGACCATTTCCAGCCAGTTGGAGAGGGCGGTCGGGTTCTCGAACGGATGGGCCGAGTTGATGCCGAAGAAGCCGCCGCCGTTGGAGCCGAGCTGCTTGATGGCGATCTGGGAGGCGGCCGGGCCGAGCGGCAGCAGCTGCTCCTGACCTTCCAGGGCGTGGAACGGCAGGTAGGCCGACAGGCTCTGGGGCACCCCCTGCCATACCAGCAGCAGCGCCAGGATCAGCGCCATCGGCAGCAGCACGTAGAGGCAGAAGCGCACCAGATCCTGCCAGAAGTTGCCAAGGTGGGTGGTCTGCTGGCGGGCGATGCCGCGAAACAGGGCGATGGCGACCGCGGCGCCTGTGGCGGCGGAGACGAAGTTCTGGGTGGTGAGCCCCACCATCTGGCTGAAGTAGGAGAGGCTGGCTTCGCCGGAGTAGGCCTGCCAGTTGGTGTTGGTCATGAAGCTGACCGCGGTGTTGAAGGCGAGTTGCCAGTTCAGCCCGGGCAGTTGCTGCGGGTTGAGGGGCAGCAGCCCCTGCGCCATCAGGATCAGGAACAGCAGGCCGAAACCGGCGCCGTTGAAAGCCAGCAGGCTGAGGGCGTAGGACTTCCAGTCCTGCTCGCGCCCGTCCGTGCCGCAGCAGGCCAGGGTGGCGCGCTCAAGCGGGGCCAGCCAGCGACTCTTGCCTTCAAACACCCGATACAGGTAGTTGCCAAGCAGAGGCGCCGGCAGCAGCACCAGCAGCACGAACGCGACGGGATAGATGATCTCTTGCCACATATCCGGTTCCTCACTCATGAGTGCGCGCGAGGGCGCGCAGCAGATAGCCCGCGAGGGCGAGGACCAGCAGCAGATATAGCCAATTCATAACGACTCCGTTGAGGTAATTAGCGTCAGGGATCGATGCATATCCGTGTCGATCCCATGGGTCTCATTGACGCTGAAAGGGTATGTAGAACGGGCGTAAAGGCGCCATAAAGCCCGATTTGGCTGGCGTAAAATCGGCGTAAAGAAGGCAGGTTTTGTTGGCTGGTGGACAGGCAAGGCACAAAAAACCCGGCCTGAGCCGGGTTTTGGTAGCAAGTGGTGGAAGCTGACCCGATGGTGATGAGGTCAGCTTCAACCCCGCTTATCGCATGGTCACAAACTCTTCCGCGCTGGTGGGATGAAGAGGGAGAACGCTGTTGTCGGTTTGGCCTCTACCTCCCTGTTCCTCAGCCTTAACGCATGGTTCTGGCTTACTGCCACGTGTTTGGTTAGGAAAGTTGGGGGGATTCAATCCTAAGGCCTGTAATGTACCAATTTGGGCAGTTTGAGCACTTTCATTGAATAGTAAAAGTTGCTAGCACTTTCACATGTGAAAGTTTTTTGGAATATATGTAGGAAAGAAATATAGGTTCACACTGGCCGTAGACATCCTATCTGAGCCTGGCCACAGCAGAGTATTAAAGTATCATTCTAGCTGTAGCTCAGGTTTGGACATTTCCAAGTTGGCGATTTCTATAAATTAGCTGTATAAGGATAACTTCAAGTATCAAAAGCAGATTTAACGTGTTCCAACTTTAATCCTCGTTATTAACCAGGCTAGGTCTCATTTCGAGACGGAACTTAAATGCTTTGAGCTCATTTATCTAAGCATTTTTAACCAAGCATGCCTGTGCTTAGTTTAGTTGTTGCGTTAATTGCTGAGTAAACTTGACCTTTTAGCAAAATGTCCCAAATATCTAGACATTGGTTAATAACCTCATCATCTTCATCATCTCCTGCTTCTTCATACAATCGCTGGAGAACTTTGATTAAATCTGAATCCCTAATATTCATAGCGCGCTGGTTTTTATCAACAGCATCAGAACTTACGATATTTTTGACAAGCTGCAATAACTCGTTAGAGATACCAACAAGGTTGACCTTGTTTTCATCTAGATAGTGGAATATTTGCCAAAGGTTATATAACGCAGCTTTTGAATTTGCTAACACTGAGAAGAATGATGCAGTATCAGTTCTTGACCAATAATTTTTGTTATTAACACTTCTACCAATTTTTTCCAATATAAGCTTATCATCATCATTCGACAAAACATCATACAGTGGAAGTAATTTTTTTATTTTTGCATTATAACGAGATTCTGTTAAAAATTGTGAGATTACGCTTGTTGCACCACTTTTTAATGGAGTATCCCACTTTTTAAGTGTATGAATTTCTTCACTAAATAGTTCATAGAAAAACCAACGAGCAGCAATTTGACGACCCGCTTCCTTCTTCACTTCATCAAAAGGCGAGTACTTCATTCTTAAAGTTAAATTTAGATACTGTTCACGAAACGAGCTATCTTCTGTGAAGCCATCGTTAAAAAAGTAATGATTACCATTGATACAGGACATTCTCAAATCTTTATTACATAACGCTAAGAATTTTTGGTGCGCCAACTGTCGGTTGTAATTGTATATTGGTAATAGAAGTTCAGAAGCTGAATAATTCACTGCTGGATGAGGGTCATTAATTACGTCATCCAAAGAGTTAATTAATTCACTTGCCAGCTTGTCACTTTTCCAATATAAGTGACCAATTGCACCAAAAGCAATGCCTCTGCAACAATTTATTGCATTGGAAGCTAAGGTTCTAACAAGAACATCTTCAACTACATTAGGTTCGTTATTCACTATTACATTTAGCTTTTCTGGTTCAGGATCCTTAGCTGTTTTTGAAAGCTTTAATAATAGATCAGTCATTTTTTTTGACCAGCCATCTTCAGCTATTCGTCTATCAAAAACTCTAACTATTTGATATTCATATCCTTCATATCCAAAGTGATTTATAACTTTTTCTATAAGCTCTACAGGGCAAAGTTGCCATCCACTTCTATATTGTTCACTAACTCTGTTTTGATCTGTATTAGATAAGCCATAATAAATCCACTCAATATAATCTGAATCTATATTGGAAGGCAGTGTTAATGCTAAACTAGCAAACCTTTCTGGCTCATTAATTACGGCAGTTTCTAGGCTTCTAGCAAATTGTTCTACGCTTGATTCATGAACAACTTGCTTGCCTGCTTGACGCCAAGTTTTCCTATTGGTTCTCTCTTTGGGAGTTAAAATCAACTTAGTCCAAGTAAGGTTTGATAAAATATTACCTAATGGAAGTGGTGAAGTTACCATGCCTCCTGAGCGCCTTAAATGGAAAGCACGACAAAAGTCTCTTTCTGTGTATTCAATAAATTTTCTATTCAAAACGCCGATTAACTGATTTGATTTTTCAGAGCGTCTTGATTGCGATAGCTTAGGTAATAAGAAGTATTGAAGCTCACCCCAATATGAATAATAAATACCTTTTCGGCTGCACTCTAAGCGCCATTTATAGTCATCAATAGATCTATTGGGTGTGTAGTTGTAAATTTTTTCTTCTAACTGTAGGAATAAGTCTTCACTACAATGGGGAGAAAATTTCTCAACTAACTCACCTGGTAGTTTCCATTCCGGTTCAATATAGGTATTTCCACAATTCAATCTTTTTTTCGGGGTATAGAGCAACCAACTAACAACTGTGTCGGCTTCACTAGTGGGGTAACATTTTAGAGCTTTTGCTATCAGGTGGTTCAATACTGGGCTTGCAGAGTTTAAGTGTGTAGCAATCGCTTCAGCGAGCTTTTCAGGTTGCTCTTTAAGGCATTCTGCGGATCGCTCTATCACTGAAAAAACACAATGAGTAATGCTTTCAACGGCATCGTAGTTTGATTGCCTGTCTTGGCAAAGCCATGCCTCATGTATTTGCTCATCATCAATATCGCGAACAATAGAATGGACTATATTAAGTAAGCGCTTTAATGCTTCAAAAGGTATTTGGTTTGAAATTTTTCCAATACCTTCTAAGTCAGACTCGGTAAATATATCTCGGTGAGATATAGCATCGACTTTATCTCTAGATGTATATTTATTTTCACCCAAGACTTCCTTGTAATTATTAAGAAGTATTTCGAGAAGATCTAAGGTTCGTATAGGTGTTTTCTTAGCTAACATTTTCCAGTGTATGAAATGAGCGTTTACGCCTGCCGTTAATAGCTGTTTTCGGATCTCAAACATATCATCAGAATCGTTTTCAATATCCCAGCATAAGGACTCATAAACTCTATTGTTCCATTCTTGGGATTTTCCAATGTATGGAACTACCGTTTTCAACACAACGTCAGGCTTTTGATCTGCTATAGACCTTAAGATTCGCAGTGATTTCGATACAAGATCTTTATCTGTAGCATTATCCAACCATTCGTTTAGAGCGCCTTGCTCTGACAAATAATGAACTAACTCAGGATTTGAGTAGCATGTTGATGATAATAGATGGGGTAAAAGTTCAGGTGATTTAACAATGCCTTCAACTAAATTTTTTGCTGGAGCGTTAAAGTTTTTTATTTCTTTAAGTGAGTTAAATATCAAATATTTTAAGTGAAACCTAATGTTTTTACTTTGAAGTAGTGAAGACGCTATTTTGCAAAAATCTTTTTGGCTTTCTGTAAGCAACATGCTCATTGCGTACTTTAAGTGCTCTCTTCTTGTTAATGTTTGTTGGGAAAAGTCACCAATCTCTTCTAGAAGTTTATCGAATGAATCCTGTGCGGCGATAAATAACCTGACACCTACTTGATAATCGAAGAGTGCTTGATGGCTGAAACTTATTTGCTTGTTTTGTTTTGTAACCAAACCGACAGACAGCAATGCGCTCAATGCAGTTAGCGATATATTATGTAGGGATGTTTCTGATACAGATAACTTTGATTTACTGATCATTTGATGTAAAAGTTCATTTATCACCAACAAGTTTTGGTTGGGATCCGTTATTTTATTTGCCTCTGATACTCTGTTGTCCCAATAGCGTTTAACAAGTTCAAGCTTGTTCGTAAAGTCAGGGGCGCGTTCTTCCGAAAGAGCTATAGATATGTATATGCCAAGCCAAAGAGGAATTTTAAGTGTATCTTGTTGCTCTGCTGATAAAGTCTCATATTTCTCATAAGGTTGAACTAATTCTTTAACCGTTTCGTCTGAAAGACTAGATAGTTTTACTGTGTTTAACTTATCATTTATCGAACTTAACCAAGCATTTAAAGCCACATCTTCGCTGATATCAAAATCTCTTGAGGAAAATACTATACTAATATCGACATTAGAATTCCTGAGTGTTAATACTTGTCTTACGATTTCTTGACACACATGAAGAGCATTGTCTGAATGAGCAGCTGTCCACCTAATGGCATCTAATTGGTCTAACACTAGTACAATTTTATTATTCAAAGCATATTTTGCTAGAGAATACGTTGGAGTATATGAAAAACCTAATGCTCGGCCAAAAGCATCAGCACTAGTTTCTACCTTACATCTGTCTAGCCTAATTGGTACAACAATTGCACCTTGCAACTCCAGCTCATTCTTTAATTCGAGCAATAGGGCACTTTTACCCATTCCAGCCTCAGCCATTAAAAGAGTTATTGCGTGGCTTTGCGTAGACTGAATGAGCTCATCTAGTTCAGGTCTATGAATATTGGTATTTGCAATCAAATAAGGGGTTATTGACTGTTCGAAGTTGGCGTTTAAATTGTTAATTATTGGCGATATTCTATCATCAGCTTCAAGTACTTTAGCTTCAAAGCCTGATTTTTGTAGATCTTGAAAAAGGTCGTGAGCGGTTATCTTAGTTCTCAATTTGTCGTCATTGTCAGCGTAGTGTTTTAGAAAGCTGACAAGTTTGACTGGATTTCCTACGAATAGCTTATTTGCATAATCGTTGAGCTGTTCATTAGAGTGGGTGTCGATTGTGTATGGGAGTACATGAAACTTTGCGAGGAATTGACGAGCACTATCTAAATGCAATTCATTATTAGTATTTAATCCTAACTTGTCGCAAATATAGTCAAAGTCTTTTTTACGAGTTTTGCTTGTTGATATTTGATGCTCGTAATATTGATTGACATCTTCTGGACTATTTCGGGAACTATCCTTTAAATCGGACATCTGTTTTGATGGGAGTGGAGAAATTATATAAAACTCTCGTTTTCCTCTTTCAATTTGTTCAAAGGCATTTTTTAGTATCCCTTTCTCATAAAGAAGCGCAACACTCCAATGTTCCGCATCGCCAGCACCAACTTTACATTGATGATGTTCAAGGCTTGCGTCTGAATTTTCAACTATGACATCGGTACCAACTTCATCATTACCTAATGGTTCGACCGTTACAGATGCTATCTTTTCGTCCAACAAACGCAGTAACTGATAAGCAACCCAATTTGCTTCGTAGCGATTACCTAATTTTTCGGCATACCCGCCTGCTTCCATTGCCATGTTAATCTCCAAAGAGCAGTTGCATCGGCTTAACTTATTTCACTCTAAGCCATTAATAGTAGACACTTTGTATCATTACTAAAATTCGGTCAACTCAGTATGCCAGAGTCAGCCTCAAGTTACTCTGCTAACTAGAAATGGGGCATAAACGTGTTAGAAGAGGCAGTAGTGTATCGATGAGTTGATAAATAAAGGCCAGAGAATCTCTGGCCTCTAAGTTTTTCTACAGCACGAACGTGGGTAGGTGGGTTTTCTACATTATCCCCTCATAATAAAAAAATCTTCCGTGCAGGTCGGATGGGTAGTGGGAACGCAGTGGCCGGTTTGACCTCTATGCCCCAGCTCCCTCAACGCATAGTGACAAACTCTTCCGCGCTGGTTGGATGAATGGCGACGCAGTTGTCGAAGTCCGCCTTGGTGGCGCCCATCTTCATGGCGACGCCGAAGCCTTGCAGGATCTCGTCCATGGCGAAGCCGATGCCGTGCAGGCCGACCACCTTCTCTTCCGGCCCGACGCAGACCAGTTTCATCCGGGTGGGCTGGCGATGCTGGGTCAGGGCCGAGTACATGGCGGTGAACTGGCTGCGGTAGACCTTCACCTGATCTTCCCCGTATTCGGCGACGGCTTCCGGCTCGGTCAGGCCGATGGTGCCGATGGGCGGGTGGCTGAACACCACGGTCGGCACCAGATCGTAGTTGAGGTGCTCGTTTGGCTTGTTGTTGAACAGCCGCTCCGAGAGGCGGCGGCCTGCCGCGACAGCCACCGGGGTGAGCTGGATGCGGCCGGTGTTGTCACCGACGGCATAGAGGTTGGCGACGGCGGTGTTCTGGAACTTGTCGGTCGGGATAAAGCCCTTCTCGTCCAGGGTGATGCCGGCGGCAGCCAGATTGAGGTTGTCGGTGGCAGGCACGCGACCGATGGCCCAGATGAGGCAGTCCACGGTGAGGTGGCGACCATCTTCCAGTTGCAGGGTCAGGCTGTCGTCTGCGTTCTTGATGATGGCCTTGGGAATGGCGTGGGTGTGCAGCTTGGGCCCTTCCTGCGCCATGATCTCCACCAGGGTCTCGTGGATCATGGGGTCGAAGTTGCGCAGCGGCGCATGCTTGCGCACCACCAGATGGGTCTCGGAGCCAAGTGCCTGCATCACGCCTGCGATCTCCACGGCGATATAGCCGGCACCTACCACGGCAACCCGTTTGGGCTGGCTTTGCAGGTCGAAAAAGCCGTCGGAGTCGATACCCAGTTCGGCGCCCGGAATGGTCGGGACCTCGGGGCGGCCGCCGGTGGCAATCAGGATGTGATCGGCGCTGTAGTGCTCGCCGTTCACCTCGACGGTATGGCTGTCGACGAAGCGGGCGAAGCCCTTGATGACAGTGATCTGGTTCTTGCCCAGCACGTTCTGGTAGGACTGGTGAATGCGCCCGATATAGGCCTGACGGGATTCGACCAGCTTGGCCCAGCTGAAGTGGTTGAGCGTTGTGTCGAAGCCGTAGTCGGCGCCATATTTCAGGGCATCGGCGATCTGGCCTGCATACCACATGGCCTTCTTCGGTACGCAGCCGACGTTGACGCAGGTGCCACCCAGCTCTTTGGCTTCGATCAGGGCGACTTTCTTGCCGTACATGGCTGCCCGGTTGGCCGAGGCGATGCCGCCGCTGCCGCCACCGATGGCGATGTAGTCAAAATGCTGTGCCATTGCGAGGTTCTCCGCTCGTTAAGAATGCAGTCACAGCATGATGGGGACAAAGCGGCCGGCCCACAAGAGCCGGTGCTCAGTTCTGCTGGATGGGCAGACGAATGTGGAACTGGGCACCCTGGCCCGGTTCGCTGGCGCAGTGGATGCGGCCGCGCAGCAGCTGGACCACCAGGTTGTAGATGATGTGAGTGCCGAGCCCGCTGCCGCCATGGCCCCGCTTGGAGGTGACGAAGGGATCGAAGATGCGCGGCAGTATCTCCGGCGGGATGCCGCGACCGTTGTCGCTGTAGTCGATGACCAGCTCGTCTCCCTGCTGCGCCACCTTGATGGTGATCTTTCTGGGTCTGTCCCAGTCATCGAAACCGTGATGGATGGAGTTGAGGATCAGGTTGGAATAGATCTGGGTGAAGCTGCCAGGGAAGGAGTAGAGGGTCAGCTTGGGATCGCATTGAATGTCGACCTCGCACTGGGCCTTCTTCAGCTTGTAGCCGAGGGAGACCACCACCTGGTGCAGGTTGTCGGCGAGGCTGAAGTTGTAGCGCGCCTCGGACGACTGATCGACCGCCACCTGCTTGAAGCTGGCGATAAGCTCGGAGGCCCGCCTCAGGTTGCCTTGCAGCAGCTGCATCGACTCGTCGAGATTCTGGGTGAACTCGTTGAGGTAGGAGCGGGAGAGCTGCTTGGCCTCGAGGTGCTGCTTGAAGTCGGCGACTCGCTCCTGCAGATAGGAGGAAGCGGTCACGCTGATGCCGATGGGGGTGTTGATCTCGTGGGCCACGCCGGCGACAAGGGATCCGAGGGAGGCCATTTTCTCCGATTCCACCAGGGTCTGCTGGGCCTGCTTGAGATCGTCGTAGGCCTTGCCGAGCTGCTCGTTGGCATCGCTCAGGCTGCGGGTACGCTCCGCCACCTTGCCTTCCAGCTGCTCGTTGAACAGGGTGATCTCCCGCTCCACCTTCTTGAGGGGGGTGATGTCGTAGCCAAAGCCGATCAGGTACTTGAGATTGGGTCCCTCGTAGAAGGGGGCGAAGGTCCACTGCAGGACCAGCTCGTTGCCCTGCTGGTCGTGCATGGTGATCTCCCTGTCCTCCAGCGCCCCCTGTTCGGTCAGGATGGCGGCCAGCTCGTCACGCTGCTCCTGGCTGACGAAGAGATCCAGCCAGTTGTGCTGCAGCAGCTCCTCATGGTGATAGCCGGTCAGCAGTATGGCCGCCGGGTTGATGCTGGCGATGTTGAGATCCGGCTCCATGCAGCAGATGACCATGTTGGCGGAGTTGATCAGGGTGGCGGAGAAGTCCCACTCCTGTTGCAGCTGATCGGCGGCCTGGTGGCGGGCCGTGAATTCGTCGTTCAGCCGGGTGCGCATCTGGTTGAGGGTGGCGGCCAGCGCATCGAACTCGTCCGGATGCTTGCGGGGCAGGGGGCGCCCCTCCAGGGTCAGCTCGACCGCCAGGCGATCCAGGCTCAGTTTCTGGGCGTAGCTGACGATGCGGTTGATATGACGGATCACCAGATAGTAGATGATGACCAGGATGCAGAAGGAGACCACCAGGGTCTTGATGGTCTGGCTGACCAGGATCAGCACGGACTTCTCGATGAGGCGCTGATAGACCTGATCCAGGGAGGCGGCGACGAACAGCTTGCCGACCACTTCCCCCTGGTAGCTGAGGGTGAATTCGCGGGAGATGTCGTACTGGGCCTGCTCCACTCCCTGGGTCAGCAGTGGCACCTCGGAGTTGCCCAGCATCTCCTTGACCATGACGAACTGCATGTTGGGCAGGTTCATGATGCCCTCGATCTTCACCTTGACCTGCTCTTCATCCAGGTTCCACAGGCTGGCGGAGATGGGCTGCAGGAAGGAGGCCTCGATCTGGTCGATGTTGGCCTCGATGACGGTCACGTCCTTGTTGTAGTCCCAGGCGAGCTGCAGCACAGTGATGGCCAGCGCCAGCAACGTGCTGCAGATCAGAATGTAGGAAAGCAGACGATATGAGAGTCCGTTAAGGCCGACGGCCTTGGAGAAGAGTCCTGACATGGCGTCCTTGCGGTCTGGATTGAGAACGGTTTAGTGTAACTGCTTCATGGACTTGTGTCGTGTGTCATCCAATGGATAAAAATAAGGCCCCTTTCGGAGCCTTATTTGTGTGGGCAGGGATCAGTGACCGCCCTTGGCCTTGGCCGGAATGGACTCGTCGAATTCCGGCAGCGGCTTGTGCTCGGATGCCAGGAAGGTGTAGATCACCGGCAGCACGAACAGGGTGAACAGGGTGCCGATGGCCAGCCCCGCCACGATGACGATGCCGATGCTGAAGCGCTGGGCCGCCCCCGCCCCCGAGGCATAGAGCAGGGGGATCAGACCGGCGATCATGGCTGCCGTGGTCATCAGGATGGGACGCAGACGCACCTTGGCGGCCTGCATCACGGCCTGCATCCGGTTCAGGCCGTGCAGCAGCTGCTCCTCCTTCGCCACCTCGCAGATCAGAATACCGTGCTTGGTAATCAGACCGACCAGGGTGATGAGACCGACCTGGGAGTAGATGTTCATGGTGGCCATGCCCCATGCCAGGGCGATCAGCGCGCCGCTGATGGCGAGCGGCACCGACACCATGATCACCAGGGGATCGCGCACCGATTCGAACTGGATCGCCAGCACCAGGAAGATGATGGCCAGGGCCAGGGCGAAGGTGGCGTAGAGCGCATTGCCTTCGGTCACGAACTGGCGGGCTTCCCCCATGAAGTCATAACGATAGCCTTGGGGCAGCTTCTCTTCCGCGGTCGCCTTGAACCAGTTGATCGCATCCCCCATGGCCACGCCCGGTGCCGGAACGGCGCCTATGGTGGCGGAGTTCAGCTGGTTGAAGTGGGGCAGGGCACGGGGCTCGCCCACCACCTCAATCTTGATCAGGCTGCCCAGCGGGATCGACTTGCCGTCGGCGGCACGCACGTAGTAGCCCTTGATGGACTCGGGGTTGAGACGGAACTTGCGCTCCACCTGCGGGATCACCTCGTAGGAGCGGCCATCCAGGTCGATACGGTTGACGTAACCGTCCGCCATCATGGTGCCCATGGTGATGCCGATGTCCTGCATGGTGATGCCGTAGGCACCCGCCTTGTCCTTGTCGATGCTGATCTTCATGGTGGCCGAGTCGTAGTTCAGATCGAGATCCGAATAGACGAACTGGCCGTTGGCCTGGGTTGCCGCCAGCATCTCACCCGCGATCAGGAACAGGCTCTCGAAGCTGTTCGGGGTGGTGATGACGAACTGGATGGGCAGACCGCTCGACGCCCCCGGCAGTTCCGGGAACTGGAAGGTGGTGATGGCCATCCCGGGGATGTCCTTCACCAGACCGGCAACCCGATCCAGCACCTCTTTCTGGCTCGCTTCACGCTGGCTCCAGGGCACCATGGAGGCGATACCGAACGCCTGGTTGGAGTTGAACACCCCCGAGAAGACCTGGGAGTAAGCAATCTCCGGCTGGTCGTCCAGGACTTTGTTCACGTCCGCCATGGTGTTTTCGATGTAGTCCAGGTTGGCGTTGGAAGGGGCCGTCCCCAGCACCGCCATGACGCCTTTGTCCTCGGACGGGGCCAGCTCGCTCGGAATGAACTTGAACAGCAGCGGCAGGCTGGCGAACACGATGACGGCAAACAGGATGACCACGATGCGCTTTTGCATCACCGCATGGAGCATGGCGTCGTAGCGGGCCGTCATCCGGTCCAGCAGATCGTGTACGGTACGCTCGAACTTGCCGGGCTCCTCGTTGGCCCTGAGCATCTTGGCGCACATCATGGGCGACAGGGTCAGGGCGATGATGCCCGAGACGAACACGGCGCCCGCCAGGGTCAGCGCGAACTCCTTGAACAGGGAGCCGGTGATGCCCCCCATCAGGGCGATGGGCGCATACACCGCCGCCAGGGTGACCGTCATGGCGATGACGGGCACGGCGATCTCCCGGGTACCTATGATGGCGGCCCGGAACGGCTCTTCCCCTTCCTTGATGTGACGGTCGACGTTCTCCAGCACCACGATGGCGTCATCCACCACCAGACCGATGGCCAGCACCATCGCCAGCAGGGTCATGAGGTTTATGGAGAAGCCGAACATGTCCATCATCATCACCACGCCGATGAGGCTCAGGGGAATGGTGATGATGGGGATGATGACCGCCCGGAACGAACCGAGGAACAGGGTGATCACCACCAGTACGATGGCGGCCGCCTCCAGTATGGTCTTGATGACCTCGTGGATGGATTCGTTGATGGCGATGGTGGAGTCATACAGGACGTTCACCTGCATGGTGCTCGGCATGTTGCGCTTCAGGCTCGGCAGCAGCTCCAGCACATCGTGGGCGATGTTGATGGGGTTGGCTGTCGGGGCTGCGTTGATGGCCAGAACTACGGCCTCGCGGCCGTTGGCGCTGGCGCGATAGATGTCGTGGCTTTTCTCCAGGGAGACCTTGGCGATGTCGGAGAGACGGATCACCTTGCTGTCGCGGGTGGCGACCACCAGACGCTTGAGCTCTTCGATGTTGCCGACCTGGGTCTCGGCGTTGCCGTTGAACAGGGTGAAATAGCCGGTGGCCTGGCCGGTCGCGGACTGATAGTTGTTGCTGTTGAGCACCGTCATCACGTCGCTTGAGGTCAGGTCAAAGGCGGCCATCTTGGCCGGATCCAGCCACACCCGCAGGGCGAATTCGACACCGCCATACAGATCCACCTTGGAGACCCCGCCCACAGTAAACAGCTGGGGCTTGATGACCCGCTCCAGGTAGTCGGTGATCTGGCTGGAGTTGAGCTCCGGGCTGGTGAAGCCCATGTAGAGCACCGCCGTGGTGGAGCCGGTGGAGGAGGTGACCGAAGGGTCTTCCGCCTCTTTGGGCAACTGGGAACGCACCGAGTTGACCTTGGCCAGGATGTCGGACAGCGCGGCGTTCGGATCGGTGTTGAGCTTCATGTACGCCGTCACCGTGGAACTGCCCAGCTGGCTCGAGGAGGTCATGAAGTCGATGTTGTCGGCCTGGGCGACCGCCTGCTCCAGGGGCTGGGTGATGAAGCCCTGGATCAGATCCGCACTGGCGCCATAGTAGCTGGTGTTGACCGTGATGACGGTGTTGATCACCTCGGGGTATTCACGCACCTGCATCTTGAAGATGGCCTGGAAGCCCAGCAGGGCTATCAGGAAGCTGAGCGAGATCGCCAGCACAGGCCGTTTTATGAATATGTCAGTAAATCGCATCGCAGCTCTCCGCGCTTACAGCATCGGGGTTTGTGCCGGAACGGCAAGGGCATCGTTCTCGACCACGTGCACCTTGGTATCGTTGCTCAGGCGAACCTGACCCGACAGCACGATTTGATCGCCAGCCTTGATGCCGGACAGCACATGGACATCGTTGCCGCGACGCTCACCCGCCTTGACCACCACCTGCTTGGCACGTTTCACGCCGTCAGCCTCGTGAATGACGTAGACGTTCTCGCCATAGAGGGTGAAGGAGATGGCGGACTGCGGGATCACGATCTGGTCTTTCACCGTGGGCAGTATGATGCTGGCGCGGGCGAACATGCCGGAACGGAGCTGGCCGTCGTTGTTCGGAATGTCTGCCTGCACCTGGATCAGGCCGCTCTGATAGTTGACCGCGGGCTCGATGGCCGTGATCTGGCCGTCAAACTGGGTCTGGGGATAGGCATCCACGTTGATCTTGATGGTCTGTCCCAGGGTGATTTTGGAGATGTCGGTCTGGGGCACGGTGAAGCGCAGGCGCATCACGCTGGTGTCTTCGAGGCGCACAATCTGGGTACCCGGTTCCAGATACTGGCCGAGGAAGACGTTGCGCAGGCCCACGGCGCCGCTGAAGGGGGCACGCACCTCACGACGGGCGATGGTGGCCTTCAGACTGTCGATGTCCGCCTCCAGGGAGCGGTAGCTTGCCTCGGCATCATCCAGCTGGTCCCGGGAGATGGAGTTCTTCTGATAGAGGTTCTTGTAGCGCTCGAACTTGGCCCTGGCTGCCGGCAGTCTGGCCTGGGAGGAGTTCAGATTGGCTTTTTCCACACTGGAGTCCAGGCTCAGCAGCAGTTGATCCGCTTTGACATGTGCCCCGGATTCGAACCGGATGCTGTCGATGGTGCCTGACAGCTCGCTGGAGAGGGTGACCCCCTGGTTCGGCTCGATGAAGCCGATGGCTTCAATGGTGGGGACCCAGTCCTGCGCCTTGGTGACCATGGCGGTGACCGGGAACTCAGGCTCGGGCCGATTGGCCATGAACTCTGCAATCTTCTTCTGCTTGAACATATTGAAGCCGATGACACTGCCAAACAGGGCGAGTGCTATCAGCAACATGATGGCCATCCACTTTTTCATGAACAGGCTCCTGTGATGGAAACATTAGGGTTTAAAATGGCATTCCAGCTGGCCCGGATGACCGTCTCCAGCTGTTCCTGCGTCAATTCGAAATCGTGAACCCGGCGCTGCTGTGCCAGGTTGGCCACGCAATCCAGACTCAATGCTTGCAACACCAGAATGGGGAGATCGATGAAGAGTCCCTGTTGGCGTCCTTGCTCAAAGAAGCGCTCAAGTGGCGCCCACGTCGCCATTATGACCGGATCCCGCTCCAATTCAGCCCCCAATGGAGAACTTTCGTACTGCAATTTGCACTTGAGTGCATTGGGGTAGCTGGTGAAGATGGCATCGATGTTGAGCCAGAGGCGCCGATACTGCTCATAGGACACCTCTTCTATCTGCACACCTTCCATGACCAGGGGATGAAACTTGAGGATAGTGTGCTGATAGAGCTGGCGGATCAGGTCATCCTTGTCGCTGAAATAGCGATAGATGGTGCCTGCCGCCACCTTGGCTTTCTTGGCGACCACGGCAATGGAAAGGCCGTAGAAGCCCTGCTCGCCGAGGATCTCGTGAGCTGCTTCGAAAATGCGTTCTTTCTTATCCATGGTTATCAGAGGTCAACGACTGAATGAACGTTCATTCATTCTAGGTGGGCGCAAAGGCAAGTCAAGCATTGCCCATCATCTTTGACCCTATGGGGTGAGGGATTCAAAAAGTAGTGGGGAATTGCTGGATCCAGCCTGAACAAAACAAAAATAGTTGAAAAGGGTCGGAAGTGATTGAAAAACAGGCACTTGATTCTTTGTGTCAAAAAAAGAGTAGACAAGGTCGGCATCATCATCAATAATGCGCCCCGTTCGACAGCGTAGCGCCCGTAGCTCAGCTGGATAGAGCGCTGCCCTCCGGAGGCAGAGGTCACAGGTTCGAATCCTGTCGGGCGCACCATCAAAAGTGCGCCGGTTAAACGGGCGTGTTGAAGAACGAAAACAGCTGTGGTGGCTGTAGCTCAGTTGGTAGAGTCCCGGATTGTGATTCCGGTTGTCGTGGGTTCGAGCCCCATCAGCCACCCCATTTTACAGCTTGTCAGGTACGCGAAGGTGGCGGAATTGGTAGACGCGCTAGCTTCAGGTGTTAGTGCCCCCCGGGTGTGAGGGTTCGAGTCCCTCTCTTCGCACCATACTTGCTGTATGACGAGGATGACCATATGGTCATCTTTGTGTTTTTGGAATACCCCCTCGGTGATTAGCGCAGCCCGGTAGCGCATCTGGTTTGGGACCAGAGGGTCAAAGGTTCGAATCCTTTATCACCGACCACATTTGAAAACCCCGCTCAGGCGGGGTTTTTGCTTTTTGGCATTTCTCTTTCGCTTTTTCCTGTCACGTCTTTTTACACTTCTTCAGGCGCCTGTTCGCCACGAGTTCGCTATGCTGGGGCCCGGAGCCGCGAGACAGGGGACGCTCGGGCACGGACCAGATACAAGGCCTATGCATCACCATATCACTTCTCTTCAACTCTCCGTGCTGGCCATGGCCGCACTGCTGCTGGGTGGTTGCGCCCTGCAGCCGAAACCGGAAGATCTTCTGATGGGCGCCGCCCCCAAGCCAAAGGCCGAACTCGAGGCCACCTTGGTAACCAGTGGTGGCTTCTGCGTGACCTTGAGCGAGCAGGGCCGTCTGCTGACTCAGCCCTGCGATCAGCAATCGAACCAATCATTCAGCTGGGATGTCGGTGCCCTGCAACTGGCCGGGGATTGCCTGGTCGCCAAAGGGGAGGATGGTCTGGGGATGGAGGCGTGCCGGGAGGAGAGCCATCAATGGCTGTGGCAGGGGGATCGTCTGTTCAATCGGCAGGTGTCACTGTGCCTGGATGTGGCGGGTCGCCGTCACAAGCCGGCCGTCCCCCTGCGCCTCGCCGAATGCTATGGCGGCGCCAACCAGAGCTTTGAGTGGACGCCATCCGGCACGCTGTTGAACCGTCTGGTGCGCCCAGCTCTGGCGTGGTGACAAGAGAGCGAGAAACAAAAAGGGTGGCCACATGGGCCACCCTTTTTCGATCCGCGATGGGGATGCCTTATCAGCGGGTCTGGGAGGCGAACAGTTTCTCCAGATAGACGGCAACGCCATCTTCATCGGAAGTGAGGGTCTGTTCATGCTCTGGCAGGGCCTGTTTGAGGCGATCGTGGGCGTTGCCCATGACCACGCCACGGCCCACCATGCTCAGCATCTCGAAGTCGTTCATGCCATCGCCAAAGGCCACTGCCTGGGACATCTCCAGCCCGTGCTGCTCCAGCACGGCGCGCACGGCATTGCCCTTGTGCACGCCGGCGTGCATCACCTCGAGGCAGTCAGGCAGGGAGAAGGTGACGTTGATCCGATCACCATATTGCTGGTTGAGGTGCGCCTCTATCTTCAGCAGCTTGTCGTGGTCACCGATGTAGAACACCTTGTTGACCCTGTCCTTCGGGTGGTTGGCCAGATCCGCCAGGCGGTAGCTGAAGCCGGAGTCGTGATGGAACTGCAGCAACCAGGGCAGCTCCTCTTCCACCAGCCACTCGTCGCCGTAGTAGACGTTGATGTGGATGGACGGGTCGCGTTCCATGGCGATCAGCTCGGCCGCCACCGTGCTCGGCAGCGCCTGGTTGTAGACCAGCTGATCCTGCTTGTCGTGTACCACGGCGCCGTTGGAGGTAATGAGGTAGATATCCAGCCCCAGTGCATCGCGGATGCTGCGTACATCCACATGGTGACGGCCGGTGGCGACCACGAACTTGACGCCCTGATCGACCAGACGGTGCAGGGTATCCCGGGTGCGGGAGGAGATCTGGTGCTGCCCGTTGAGCAGGGTACCATCGAGATCGGACACAACTACCTTGAACATCATTACCTCGACTTCAATTGAACGCCGGGGGAGTGTACCCCAGCGTCTGCCGTCACCCCATTTATTTAGGGATCCAAAAAATAACCAGCCCCTTCTGGTCGCGTCAGTAGCGTGCGAAGAAGGCCAGGGTTGCATTGAGCGCGGCCTGGCGCTGGGGATCCGCCTCGATAAAGAGCTCGTGCCAGGCCCCTTCGATGCGCAGCGGCTTGCTCCCATCACATTGGGCCTTGGCGCAGAAGGCCTCCTGGGCGGCGTTGTCCACCACGCTGTCCTCGCCGGCCTGCAGCAGCAGCAGCGGCGTCTTGATGGCGCCTGCGTCGGCTACGGCCGCGTCCGATCCTGTGATGGCCTGATGGATCCAGTGGGCGGTGGCGCCCCCCAGCCTGACCTGGGGACGCTGTTCGTAGATCTGGCGGAAGGCCTGATAACGCGCCGTGCTGTGGGTCAGCTCGTTGTCGGCAAAGCCGTGATCCTCATAGGGTCCCTGACCCGGGCCGTAGGGGGGCTCGCCCACCCAGCCACCGACCGTGCCGATGGTGGCCGCCAACCCCTTGGCCAGCCACTTGGGCAGGCCGCCGAGGTTGATGCCCATCATGGGGGAGGAGAGCACCGCCGCCTGGATGTCGTTCGGCCAACGTTCCAGATAGCGGGCCGAGATGGCCCCCCCCATGGAGTGGGCCAGCAGGAACAGCTTGGCGGGTTGGTCCTGGGCGATCACTTCGTCATGAAACTGTTTGAGATCGGCGACATAGTCGTCGAACTGGTCGACATACCCCTTCTCTTTGTCGGCCAGCATGCGGTCTGACATTCCCTGGCCGCGATGATCGATGAGGTAGAGGCTGTAACCCTGGCGCCAGAGATCCCAGGCCAGCTCCTGATACTTGAGGTAGCTCTCGACCCGGCCGTTGACGATGAGGATGACGCGATCGATCTTGGGCTGGCGCAGGGCGGCATAGCGGAGGGTGACCCCGTCCTTGCCCTGGAACTCCCCCTCGACGGCATGCTGGCGCCAGAAGTCGGGCAGGGTCTGCTGATAGAGGGCGGGAACGTCGGCTTCAGTGGTCAGCTGGTAAGGATTGTTCACGGCAAGGGCTCCGGCAGAAAACAGGGTCAGGGCCAGCAGGGAAAGGGAGGCAGGTTTCATCGGGCAAGCTCCTCGCGCCAGTGGTGGTAGAGCGCAGTGATATCGTTCGAGCAGAGCAGGGGCATGGCGGCTTGCAGGCTGGGCAGCGGCCAGTCCCACCACTGCATGGCTTGCAGCATGGCGACCTGCTCCTCGTCAAAGCGGGGGCGGATCGGCCTGGCCGGGTTGCCGCCCACTATGGAGTAGGGGGCCACATCCCGGGTGACCACGGCCCGGGTGGCAATGACGGCGCCATCGCCGATGGTGATGCCGGGCATGATCATGGCTTCCGAGCCGATCCAGACATCGTTGCCGATCCGGGTGTCTCCCTTGCGCAGAAAACCGTCCTGCACGCCATCACCGAAGCGGGCGGCATCGAAGGGGAAGGTGGATACCCAGTCCATCCGGTGACCCTGGTTGCCCGCCAGCATGAAGGTGGCGCCGGAGGCGATGGAGCAGAACTTGCCGATGATCAGACGGTCAACTTCCTTACCCCACTGGCCACTGTCCCAGGACTCTCGCGTCGAGCCATCGCCGAGCAGGTAGCGCACGCAATGATCCTCGAACGGCTTGCCATGGTAGTAGCCGGAGTAATAGCTGTACTCCCCGGCCTCGATATTGGGGTTGGTCAGATGATCCCGTATGACCTGGGATTCCAGCCAGCTGCCGAACGGATTCTCCATCACTGATCCTGCCATTCATCTTCTTCCTGTTGTGCGGCCCATCCTTTGCGCGTCAGCTGCATCTGCTGCCACCAGCGTTCGTCCGCCAGGATCTCGCCGGCCGGACCGAGCTGGGGGTAGGGCATCTCTTTCTCCTTGCAGAGCTGGGCATAGACGGGATAGCCCCCCTCGAACAAGATGGTGTTCTGTTCTTCGGGTGTGAGTGGGCAGCCGCGCTGATAACAGCCGGCCAGTTCGCGCTGGCGCTGGGCCTCGTAGAGGATGGCGGCGGCGGCCACCGAGACATTGAGGGACTGCACCATACCTACCATGGGGATGACGATATGGTGATCGGCCAAGGCCAGCGCCTCTTCGCCGATGCCGTGCTTCTCCTGGCCCACCAGGATGGCGGTGGGTCTGGTGTAGTCGATGGCGCGAAAGTCCACGGAGCTGTCGGAGAGGTGGGTCGCCAGGATCTGCATGCCGGAAGCCTTGAGTTCGGTGACGGCACTGCCGATGTCCGGGTGCAGCTTCACGTCCACCCAGTTCTGGCTGCCGCGGGCGGTGCCTTTGCGCTTGTGGATCCAGCTCTTGGGCCAGACCGCGTGCACCCGGTGGATGCCGATGGCATCGGCGGTGCGCACGATGGCGGCCAGGTTGTGAGGTTTATGAACCTCTTCCATGCAGACGGTCAGGTCGAGCTGGCGCTGGGCCAGCATGTCGGAAATGCGTTTGAAGCGTTCAGGAGTCATGTCGGTTTCTATGTCGTGAGGCCGGTGCATGCAACAAGGCTGGTGGCTTGCGGCATGGGGCCCTGGGTATCTCTTGAAAAGCAGCAGGCGGCTTGCGCCGCCTGTGTTCAGTTTTTCTGTCGGCTCACCCTGAGCACGTTGGGCATGACCCGGATCTTGCGCATGATGTTGGCGAGGTGGATCCGGCTCTTGGTGGTGATGAGCAGGGTGACCACATAGACCCGGCCATCCTTCTCCTCGGTGCTGATGGCGTGGATGTTGGCGCCGGTGGCGGCAATCACGTTGGCCAGCTCCGCCAGGGCGCCCTGGTGGTTGACGATCTCGATGCTGATGCCGGTGCGGAATTCCTGCTCCTGCTCCTTGTCCACCTCCCACTGCACCGGCAGGTATTTGTCCGGTTCGCGGCTGTAGCCCTTGATGTTGCGGCAGGACTCCTGGTGGATCACCAGTCCCTTGCCCGGGCTGATGTGGGCGATGATGGCGTCCCCCGGGATGGGGCGGCAGCAGTTGGCGAAGGTGACCAGCATGCCGTCGGCCCCCTTGATCGGCATCTTCTTGCTGGTGGATTTGGGCTGCTCTTCCGGCGGCAGCTCATCCCCGAGCATGCGGCGGGCCACCATGACGCTCATGGCGTTGCCAAGGCCCACATCGGCCAGCAGCCCCTGCAGGTTCTCGTGTTTGGTATCGGCCAGCACCTGCTTGACGCGGGCTTCCGGGATGTCTTCGATGTTCTTGGCGCCGAGGGCGTGGTTGAGCAGGCGGCGGCCCAGCACCACGGACTCTTCGGTGCGCAGATTCTTGAGGAACTGGCGGATCTTGGAGCGCGCCTTGGTGGTCACCACGAAGTTGAGCCAGGCCGCGTTCGGGCGGGCGCCGGGGGCCGTGATGATCTCCACCGTCTGACCGGAGTGCAGCGGGCTGCTCAGCGGATAGGGGTGGCGGTCGACCCGGGAACCGACGCAGGCGTGACCGATGTCGGTGTGCACCGTGTAGGCGAAGTCCACCGGGGTGGCGCCGGCGGGCAGCTCCATGATGCGGCCCTCCGGTGTGAAGACGTAGATCTCGTCGGGGAAGAGGTCGGTCTTGACCCCCTCGATGAACTCGAAGGAGCTGCCGGCGCTCTGTTGCAGCTCCAGCAGGCTCTGCATCCAGCGCTGGGCGCGGATCTGGGCCGTGGTGCCCGAGCTGTCCCCATCCTGCTTGTAGGCCCAGTGGGCGGCGACGCCCTTGTCGGCCATCTGGTCCATGAACTCGGTGCGGATCTGCACCTCCACCGGTACCCCGTGGGGGCCCACCAGGGAGGTGTGCAGGGACTGGTAGCCGTTGGTCTTGGGGATGGCGATGTAGTCCTTGAAGCGACCGGGGCGCGGCTTGTAGAGGCTGTGCATCTGCCCAAGCACCCGGTAGCAGGTGTCTATGTCTTTCACTCTCACTCTGAAAGCATAGATATCCATCACTTCGTGGAATTGCAGTTCTTTCTTCTCCATCTTGTTGTAGATGGAGAACAGGTTCTTCTCGCGTCCGCTTACCTGGGCATCGATGCCGGCTTCCCGCAGACGCCCCTCAATCTCGCTCTGGATGGAGTCGATGATCTCGCGCCGGTTGCCACGGGCGCGGCGTACCGATTCCCGCAGTACCCGGGAGCGCATGGGGTAGAGCGCCTCGAAGCCGAGCTCTTCCAGCTCGTTCTTCATGGTGTGAATACCGAGGCGGTTGGCGATGGGGGCGAAAATCTCGAGGGTTTCCCGGGCGATGCGGCGGCGCTTGTCCGGTCGCAAGGAGCCGAGGGTACGCATGTTGTGAGTGCGGTCGGCCAGCTTGATCAGGATGACCCGGATGTCCTGGGTCATGGCCATCATCATCTTGCGGAAGTTCTCGACCTGGGCTTCCTTGCGATCGCGGAACTTCAGCTTGTCGAGCTTGGAGACACCGGAGACCAGCTCGGCGACGGCGTTGCCAAACTGCTCGGCAAGATCGTCCTTGGTGACAGGGGTATCTTCGATGACGTCGTGCAGCACGGCAGCCATCAGGGTCTCGTGATCGAGGCGCATGTCGCCCAGGATGCGGGCCACGGCAACGGGATGAGTGATGTAGGGTTCACCACTGGAACGCATCTGTCCCTGGTGAGCATCACGGGCTACCACATAGGCTTGCCTGAGCTTCTCAACCTGCTCGGGTGGCAGGTAGGAACTGGCTATTTCTTTAAGATTTTCAAATAAATACAAGACAGTCCCCGCAGCGGTTAAACGGCAATCCGTGAAATTGAGGGTATGCCCTCGAGTTTGCGAGGTTTTCGAGCGGTTGTAAATGGGGAGAACAGCCGGCACCCGGGCGGGCGCCGACTATGGGAAGCGACTGACTTAGCCGCGACCTTCTGCGATGGCAGCAACGGCAGCCAGCTCGGCGGCTTCCTGCTCTTGCTGCTCGTAGCGGTCCTGAGTATCCATCACCTGGTTGTTGACCAGACCCAGTTCGATCTCGCGCAGGGCGATCACGGTCGGCTTGTCGTTCTCTTCGTCGACCAGGGGATCCTTGCCTTGTACCGCGATTTGACGAGCGCGGCGCGCGGCGACCAGCACCAGGTCAAAACGGTTACCTACCTGTTTTACAGCATCTTCTACAGTAACGCGGGCCATGCGGGACTCCAGTGTTTGGGCTTTCTGTGATTGAAAAAGCGGTGTTTAAAAATGACGCAAAAGTTTACTTGTTTTTGGCTTACTCTGCCAGTAGCTGTTTCAGCAAGTTTTGCTGGGCCTGCTGTTGCTGACGCATTTCCAGGCGCTGGCACTCGATGACGGCCCTGAGCTGGAACAGAGCCAGCTCAAAGTCTTCATTGATGATGACATAGTCATACTCGTCATAGTGCACCATTTCGGCAATGGCTTTCTCCATCCGGCCCTTGATCACCTCGGCGCTGTCCTGGCCGCGGCCGATCAGGCGGCGCTCCAGCTCCTCGCGGCTGGGAGGCAGGATGAAGATGGACTTGGTCGGCATCTGTTCGCGGATCTGGCGGGCGCCCTGCCAGTCGATGTCGAGGAAGACGTCGATGCCCTGCGCCAGGCAGGCCTCGATGGCGGCGCGGGAAGTGCCGTAGTAGTTGCCGAAGACTTCTGCCCACTCGAGAAAGTCACCGCGCTCGATCAGCGCCTTGAACTCTTCCACCTTGACGAAGTGGTAGTGCACCCCGTGCTCTTCACCGGGACGGGGGGCGCGCGTGGTGTGGGAGACCGAGAGTTGCATCTTGCCGGCGGCGTTGTGCTGGGTCAGCAAGGCATTGAGCAGGCTGGACTTACCGGCCCCGCTCGGGGAAGAGATGATATAGAGAGTGCCTTGTTGCGCCATGTCTGTACCTTTAAGCGATGATCCGCGCTTTGGTTGTAGCAGAGGCCGCCGTCTTGTGCCCGATAAGGGAGACGGTTGCTCGCAATGCGCGGAGGAATCAGAGTCAGGAGGATGTAAAGGCGGCGAATGTTAGCAGATGGGGGCGGATAAAAAAACGGCCGGAATCATATTCCAGCCGATCAAAATATCCGTAGCTTGCTGTGCGGGCGTTACCCGCATAGAGGGCCATTCTGCCCACGGAGCCGGGGCCGGGCCATCAGATTATCCCTGCGCCAGGGCTCGGAATTTCCGAGTTGCCCTGGGTCGGTAGAAGATGCTTGTCGGCACAGAGGCGGTCGAAGGCGGCGATGACCCGCTCGCGGCTTATCTTGGCCATGGCGTCCGGATCCTTGAGGCGGGTGCGCCAGCCGAGCTCGGCCAGCGGCTTGCCGGTCTCCTGCTCAATCAGCTCCTGATAGACGCTGACCAGATAATCCCGGCACAGATAGGGGCCGGTACGCTCCGGGTTGTGGTGGGCGTAGAGGCCGATCACGGGTGTCCCCACCAGGGTGGCCATGTGGGCAGGGCCGGTATCCGGGGCCAGCACCAGGCTCGCCTCGCCAATCAGCGCCAGCAATTGCTTGAGGCTGGTCTGCCCCACCAAATCTGCCGGCTTGCTCTGGCTGAGGCGCTGGATCTCGGCGGCGAGATCCCGCTCCAGCCTGGCCGGTCCGCCGCACAGATAGACCTGAAAGCCCTTGTCTGCGGCGTGATCCGCCAGCGCGGCGTAGCCGGCTGCAGTCCAATTCTTGAATGCCTTGCTGGCAGCGGCGCAGATGAGCAGGGTCGGCTGGCCACCCACCTTCTCCCGGGCCCAGGCCTGGTGCTCGGCGCTGATGGGCAGTTGCCAGTCCGGGGTCAGATCCTTTATCCCTAGCTCTTTGGCGAAGGCGAGAAAGCCGTCCAGCACGTGGGGGGAGGCGGGTGAGGGGACCCGATGGTTGGTGAACAGCCACTGACCGTCGCTGGCGCGCTCCCGATCAAACCCGAGTTTGACCTTGGCCTTGATGCCGAGGGTGGCGATGCTGGCGCGCATGGCGGCCTGCAGGTGGAGCAGGGCATCGAACCTGCGCCCCTTGAGGGTCTGCCAGAGATCGCGATAGCCGCGCCACCCCTTGCTCTTGTCGAAGGGAATGACCTCGACCCCCGGCAGATCGGCGAACAGGGTCGCCTCAATCTTGCCGGTGATCCAGGTGATGCGGGTCTGGGGCCACTCCCGCTGGATGACGCGCACCAGCGCCAGCGCGTGGCAGCAATCTCCGATGGCGGAGAGCCGCAGGATGCAGATGGAGGAGGGCGGCGTTTGGAACAGCGGCATGATGTGGCGCAACGATGGCAAAATGGATGGATGGCATTATGCAAACTCCCCTGTGGATTGTAAAATTGCGCCGGTTGCCCGACCGGCACGGCTTTCTGAATGGATGCCCTGCACCCACTATCGACCGGAATTCTCATCATGCTGACACACACCACCCACAACCAGGTCTGCTGGTATGCCGACGGAGTCTTCCGCGATCCTTCCCCTGCCTTGTTCGATCCTGTCTGGTGGCAGACCCATCGCCAGGTGGTGGGCTCTTCCATCGGCCGCGGGGTGACCTGGTTCGTGAAGGATGAATCCCGTCACTTGGTGCTGCGTCACTACTACCGTGGCGGCATGGTGGGCAAGCTGGTGCGTGACCGGTTCTGGTTTGAGGGGGTGGAGAGCAGCCGGGCCATGGCTGAATATCGTCTGCTGGCGACCCTGAGTGAACAGGGGCTGCCGGTGCCGCGCCCCTTTGCGGCCCGCATGGTCAAGCAGGGGCCCTTCTATCGGGCCGACATCCTGATCGAGCGCATTCGCGGCGCCAAGGATCTGGTGGCCCTGCTCAAGCAGGGGCCGATCGTCGGTGAGGTGTGGCACAAGATAGGCAAAACGGTGCGCCAGTTGCACGATGCAGGGGTCTATCATGCGGATCTCAACAGCCACAACCTGCTGCTCGACAAGGAGGGCAAGGTGTGGGTGATCGACTTCGACAAAGGAGCCATCCGCTCCCCCGGCAACTGGCAGCAGGCCAACCTGGAGCGGTTGCTGCGCTCCTTCAACAAGGAGTCGCAACTGCACACCAGCTTCCACTTCGTGCCGGAAAACTGGCAGGCCCTGATGGCAGGCTATCAGGGCAAGGTGGCGTGACGTCGAGCTTCACTTCGTATCTGGAGGCTGGCAAGCCCTGATGGCGGACCACCAGAGGCGAGAGGTGCGAGGCCAGCGATGCTGGCGCGGTTGCTCGGCGCCAGCACCAATGTTACTTATTGAGTGTGATTGCTTGGACAGATATTCAGATCCGGTTTCGAGGCGCGTGATGGAAAGGTATGAGACTGCCGGGGTTGAGGTCACCACTCCCCTTGAGGTGACGCTGATGGCACAGGCCATGGCGATGTTGGAGGCCGGGATCTGGACCTGGTCGGCCGGGCAGGGTCTGAGGCGGGACCCTTCCTGTCTGCAACTGCTGGGTCTGGAGGGGGGCGAGTTGGGGGATCTCGGCTGGCTGGATCGGGTACATCCGGATGATGCTCCCCGTCTGGCAGAGGCCCTGGAGGCCTGCCAGCAAGGGCGCAGTAACGGGCTTCGACTCGAGTACCGCATCCTGCACCATCAGGGCCATTACATCCGGCTGGAGGAGCGGGTCCGTCGCGACGAAGGAGGTCAACTGCTGGGGGTGGTTCGCCATCTGGATGCCGCCATGGCGCCCCTGGAGGATCGCCACGACACGGATCCCCTCACCGGCCTCGAGAGCCGCAGCCACTTCGAGCTGCTGCTGGATGAACGGCTGGCCAGCGAGAGCGGCAGTTTCTGTCTGCTGCAGTTCAGCGTGGATCACCGCAGCAAGATCCTGCAGTTGTTCGGGGAGGCGGCCTGCGACGCCATGCTGGCCAAGCTGGCCCGCATCGTGCGCCGCGAGCTGCGTCGGGAAGATCCCTTCGCCCGTTGGGACGAAGACGGCTTCATCCTGATGCTCTCCCAGACCGATCGGTTGAGCGGCCTGGAGATTGCCGAGCGGCTGCGTCTTGAGATCGCCGACGCCAGCCTGCTGCCCCAGCGTCCGGTGACCGTGAGCATCGGCCTGGTGCAGAGCCAGAGTGCCGAGCAGCTCGATCACCTGCTGGCCCGGTTGGCCTCCTGCCACGGTCAGGCGAAGCGGGAACACAACGCCGTGGTCGGCTGACGGCCAGTCACTGTCCGCGAACCCATTGACGCCGATGGACCCATCAGCGTCAATGGTTTTCAGTCAGCGCTCACTGAACTGCTGACGCTGGCAGACCCAGAGAGAAGCCAGCATCAGCAGGGCGCCCAGACCGAGCCTGAGCAGGTCGGTATCCTTTCCCCAGAGCACCAGATTGACCAGCAGACCCGCGGGGATCAAGGCGTTGTTCATGATGGCCAGCACGCCGCTGCTGACCAGGGTCGCCCCCTTGTTCCACAGGAAGTAGCCGAGCCCGGATGCCCCGACCCCCAGCCAGAAGAGGATGCCCCATTGCAGGGGGCTGGCGGGATATTGAGGTTTGCCCAGCAGCCACCAGGCGGGCAGGGCGATCACCAGGGCGCCCAGATAGAAGCAGCCGAACACCGCCAGCTGGGGCGGCTGCTCAGCCTCCCGGGCCAGCAGCACCTTGTAGCCTACCTGACCCAGGGCGAAGCAGACGTTGGCGCCCTGCACCACCAGGAATCCCAGTACATAGCTTTCGGTCAGGCCGTCGAAACGGATGACGGCCGCCCCCAGCACCGCCAGCAGGGCCCCCCACAGATAGACAGGCTTGAAGCGCCCTTCCAGCAGGTCGTGGATCAGGGTGACATAGATGGGGGTGAAGATGGTGAACACCAGCACTTCCGGTACCGTCAAGAGCAGGAAGGAGTGGTAGTAGAAGAGATACATGATGCCGAGCTGGATGGCACCGAGGGCCATCAGCTTGGCCACCAGATCGGGGCGCAGCCAGCAACGGCGCAGGAAGGGCAGAAACACCAGGCTGGCGAGCACGATGCGGGTCAGTACCGAGAAGTAGGCATCCACCTGACCGGCAAGGTAGACCCCGATCAGGCTGAAGGAGAAGGACCAGAGCAGGGTAACCCCTATCAAGTAGTTCATGTGATTGAATTGTCATCAGTTGTCAATTTGGAGGGCGCTATGATGGCCGAGTTGGAAGGCGCGATCCAGCGTTTATGGGAAGGGTTGTCACAGATCGGAGCATTTGCCTTCGAGGCGAGCAACGGGGCCGGATCCGCCACCGACTGGTGCGGTCGCGGGGAGGGGGCCGTGGTGGTGACCGATCACCATGGGGGGTGGCTGTATGCCGAGACGGGTCGCTACACCACGCCCCATGGCCGGGAGCTGACCATGCACAACCGCTTCTGGTGGCAGCGCACCGCACGGGGGATCATGCTCTCCCACCTGCGCTACGAGCAGCCGGTGATGCTGTTCGAGCTGTTGCCCCGGGGGGACGGGCACTGGGTCACGGCCGAGCCTCACCTGTGCGGGCAGGATCACTACAGCGCCGAGCTGACCGAAACCGGCGAGGGTTTCCTGCTCGCCTGGCAGATAACGGGGCCGCGCAAGAACGAGCGGTTGAGTTATCGCTACGGACCAGAGGCGCAGAGATAAAAAAACCGGCGCAGGGCGCCGGTAGAGGGGACAAATCGGAGGTTTTGTTAAAACGGTCCCAAAAACAGGAGAGATACACTCTCGTCACACACGCAGAGAGGGTCTTCAGGCATTCAGTGCATAGTTCAGCATGGCTTGCAGCTTGCTGTCGAAGAACCAGGGCAGCAGCACCATCAGCAGACCCAGCACCCCGGCCAGCCGGTGGCGATACTGCCAGCCGGCTATCAGTACCAGACCGCCGCAGAGGGTGGTCAGGATGCCTGACATAGGGCAGCCTCCCGCTGTTGGCGGCGCTGCTGTGCCCACTGGTTGAGGGCGACCGAACCCAGGATAAGGGCCAGCGCCACGCCCGTGGTGGACTGGATCTGCTCGCCGAGGAACAGGGCTCCCAGCATGACGCCGAACAGCGGCACCAGGTAGTTGCTGAAGGAGGCGAAGGTCGGGCCCGCCTTCTGGATCAGCGCCATGTAGAGGAAGTAGACCAGGCCGGTACAGAAGATCCCCAGCATGGCGACGGCGCCCATGGCCTGCTGGCTCGGCAGGGTGAGGCTGCTCAGGTCGGCCACGAAGGGCGCGGCCAGCAGCAGCTGGATGGCCGAGGAGATCAGGATGTTGCGGGCCACGACCACAGGATGGTCCTTGGCGAAGCGCTTGATCATCAGCAGGCCGATGGCGAAGCAGCTGGCACCGAACAGGATGGCCATGGCACCGAGCAGGCCGGCATTCATGCCGCTGGTCAGCTTGGGCCAGAACAGTACTAGCACGCCGACGAAGCCGATGATCACGGAGACGAGGCCGCCCTTGGTGATTCTTTCACCAGAAATAAACAAGGGTGCCGCCAGAATGGTCACAAAGGGGATACAACCCATGACCACGGCCGCGATGGCGCTGTCCACATACTGTTGTCCCCAGGCCACCATGATGAAGGGGATGGTGGCGTCGAGCAGGGCGATCAGCATATAGGTTCGCCAGGGCGTGTGCTCACTCTTGAGGCGCATGAACAGGCAGAGCAGACCCAGGGTCAGGCTGCCGCACAGGGCGCGTCCGGCGGCCACCATGATGGGGGGCAGTTCAGCCACGGCCTGGTGCATGAAAATGAACTGGGAGCCCCACAACAGGCCGATCGCCAGCAACAACAGATAGCTACGCATTTGAATCTCCGATGTAATTCGCCTGCGCATTCTATGCAATCTGCTACTATGCCAAAAATGAATTGTCGTCATTCAACTATGGCCAATATCGATGGAGCTGCCCCTCTCCCGCCTCGACCTCAACCTGCTCACCGTGTTCGACATGCTGATGCAGGAGCGCAACGTCACCCGTGCCGCCGAACGGCTGCACCTCTCCCAGTCCACCGTCAGCCATGCGCTGGGGCGGCTGCGAACGGCGCTGGATGACCCGCTGTTCGTGATGAGTCGGCGCGAGATGATGCCGACCGAACGGGCCAAGGCGCTGGCGAGCCCGGTGCGCCAGGCGCTGGCCATGCTGGAGCAGGGGCTGCGTCAGGCCAAGGGATTCGACCCGGCAAGTGCCCGGCGGATCTTTCGCATCGCCACCCCGGGCTCGGTGGAGCACGGCCTGGTGCCGGTGCTGGTGGAGTGGATGGTGCAGCAGGCTCCCCACTGCCGACTGGAAGTGTGCGAGCTGGCGGACAGCGACTACGAGCGGGAGCTGGAGAAGGGGGAACTGGATTTGGTGATCGGGTTTGCCGGTGCCAACCATCTCTCGCCCCGGTTGTGGCGCGAGGAGTGGTTCAGCAATCCGCTGGTCTGTTTGTCGCCCCTCGGCAGCGCTCTGCCCGACATGCTGGGGCCGGGAGAACTGGTCAGCCGCCCCCATATCCACACCTCCAGCTGGGGCCACAGCCAGGCCATGGTGGATCTCTGGCTGGCCCGTTTCGGGGTGGAGCGGGAGCTGGGGGTCAGGCTGCCGAGCTTTATGGCGGTACCGCCGCTGATGGCGACCGGCCGCTACCTGGTGGTGGTGCCCGAGATGATCGGGCGCCACTTCTGTCGCCACTATCCGTTGCGCCTGCACCAGCTGGAACCCGCCATCCCCATCGTCTACCTGATGGCGGGCCACCCGCTCAGTGCCCATGACGAGGCGATCGGCTGGTTCAAGGGGTTGTTGCACCGGCTGGCGAGGGAGCGCTACGGCGCGGATGCGCTCGGCCATCCCGCGCCGCAGGAGGCAGATCACGCCAATCCGGAGAAGTAGTCCAGCCCCATCGCCCCCTTCACCTCGGCCAGCACCTCGTCGGTGAGGGCCCGGGCCTGCTCGGTACCCTGCTGCAACAGGCGCAGCAGCTGGCGCTTGTCGGCGATGGCTGCCTCGCGCCGCTCCCGCATCGGAGCAAGCAGGGTCTGCAGGCAGTCGTTGAGTACCTGCTTGCAGCGCATGTCCCCCAGACCACCGCGCTGGTAGTGGGCCTTCATCTCGGCCACCAGGGCCTTGTCGGAGTGGAAGGCATCCAGATAGGCGAACACCGTATTGCCCTCCACCTGACCCGGATCGCTCACCTTGAGGTGATTGGGGTCGGTATACATGGCGAACACCGCCTGCTTGATCTCGTCGCTCGACATGCCGAGTTCGATGGTGTTGCCAAGGGACTTTGACATCTTGGCCTTGCCGTCGATGCCGGGCAGGCGGCCGGTGTCGCTCAGGATGGACTGGCACTCGGTCAGCACCTCTTTGCCCACCAGGGTGTTGAAGCGGCGCACTATCTCGTTGGTCTGCTCCAGCATGGGCAGCTGATCCTCGCCCACCGGCACGTGAGTGGCACGAAAGGCGGTGATGTCGGCGGCCTGGCTGACCGGATAGACGAGGAAGCCGGCGGGCAGGCTGCGCTCGAACCCTTTCTGCTGGATTTCGGCCTTGACGGTGGGGTTGCGCTCCAGCCGGGCGACGCTGACCAGGTTGAGGTAGTAGGTCGTGAGTTCGGCGAGGGCGGGCAGGGCGCTCTGCAGGCAGAAGGTGGTCTTGGCCGGGTCGAGGCCGGCGGCCAGGTAGTCGGCCATCACCTCCAGCACGTGATCGGTCACCTTAGCCGGGTTGTGGCCGTTGTCGGTCAGCGCCTGCAGATCGGCGATCATGACGAACTGGCGGTAATGGTGCTGGGCGGCCACGCGCTGGCGCAGGGAGCCGACGTAGTGGCCAATGTGCAGTTTGCCGGTGGGGCGGTCGCCGGTCAGGATCACGGGGTTGTGCATGTCACTCTCTCCAGTTGGGTGAGCCGGGAGGCGACAAAGGGATGAAAACAATGACCGCCTCTCGGCGGTCACGGTGTTTTCTTTGGGAAATTTTACATAGAAAAGCAGTGCCGCCTGTTTAGAAGCAGCACCACCAGTAGTTGTGATTTAATGAGGTCATATTCATGGCAAATCACACTACGCCTGTTCGATCACTTCTGCAAGGGCACGACCAGCATGTCGCAGGGCACGGTATTCATCAGCTGGCGTGCGCTCGAGGTGAGCAGGCTCCAGAAGCTCTGGCGATGGCCGCACACCAGCAGGTCGATCTGGTAGTCCTTGACCGCCTGGTTGACCCGCTCGCTCAGATCGCCGCAGATCACCAATTTCTTCTCGATGGGGTAGTCCACCGAGGCGAGGAAGGCTTCCAGCTTCTCCTTCGCTTCGGCGATCACCTGGTCCTGCACGTTGTCGATGTCGATGTCGATCATCTCGGTGTAGAGATCCTTGAGGTCCACATCCACATGGATCACCGACAGCTTGGCGCCGTTGGAGCGGGCCCGGTCGACCGCCTTCTCGATCACCTTGCGGTTGTCTTCCGACAGATCGATCGCGGCCAGTACGTGTTTGTAATAGGTTCCATTCATGGGAGTTCTCCTCACTGATCCTGGGTCCACTATACCAATGTCTGCTGAAACTAAAACGGCATCGTCGCCACAGTTTCAGGATTTGCCTGACCCCGAATCGGAAGGCGTAGAGGTGCAGGTGGCCGGGGAGTGCATATTTTGAACAGGAGTTTGACGCCGGTCACAGGCGTGCTATTGCCCCCGGGAAGGTGGGGGAATAGGATGTGCCCGTGCTTCGCAATGAACACAAAACAACAAAAAGCATCTGAATACCGCTTTGGGGAGCCTCGCGCTCCCTTTTGTTTTTCTGCCCTCTTCCAGCCCATATCCCGTCCGACATCAAGGTAATCCCGTCCCCCTTGGTTATGCTGTAGCCAGTTCCCTTGGCAAAACGGCCAGGGCCCCTCACCTGCAACCGGGTGATACTGTCATGGCCGTTTCTCATGTCCCACCGATGCACCGGAGAGTCCTTCATGATCATTCATCCCCAGATCCAGGGTTGTGTTGCCCGCAATTGCCACCCCATGGGTTGTCGCGCCGCCGTGTTGCAACAGATCGAACAGGTGCGGGCGGCGGGGCCGTTCAACGGGCCGAAACGGGTGCTGGTGCTGGGGGCATCGTCCGGTTTCGGGCTGGCGTCCCGGATCGCGCTCACCTTCGGCGCCGGGGCCGATACCCTGGGCGTCTCGTTCGAGCGGGGTCCCTCCGACAAGGGGCTCGGCAGTGCTGGCTGGTACAACAACATCTGGTTTCGTCAGGCGGCGGAGCAAGCCGGTCGCATCGCCGTCAACCTGATCGGGGATGCCTTCTCCGACACCATGCGCCAGCAGGCCATCGACGTCATCCGCCAGCGACTCGGGCAGGTGGATCTGGTGGTCTATTCGCTGGCGAGCGGAGTCAGGGTGATGCCGGATGGCACACAGGTACGCTCGGTGCTCAAGACCACAGGCCAGCCGCTGCAAGGCTGGGGGCTGGATCTGGAGCACGATGCGCTGGTGCAGCAGTCGCTGGTGCCAGCCACCCCGGAGGAGATCCGCGACACCGTCACCGTGATGGGGGGCGAGGACTGGCAGCGCTGGATGCAGGCATTGCAGCAGGCGGATTGTCTGGCCCCCGGCGCCCGGACCGTTGCCTACTCCTATATCGGCCCCGAGTCCACCTACCCCCTCTATAGAGACGGCACCATCGGCTATGCCAAGGAGCACCTGCACGCCACCGCCGAGACCATCAACCTGCAACTTGCCGGGATTGGCGGTCATGCCTGGGTGTCGGTTTGCAAGGCGCTGGTGACCAAGGCGAGCGTGTTTATTCCGGTGCTGCCTGTCTATCTGGGCCTGTTGATGGGGGTGATGAAGGAGCGTGGTGTCCACGAGGGCTGCATCGAGCAGATGCAGCGGCTGTTTGCCGACAAGATGTACGGGCCCAGAGGGGTCGTCGCCGATGGCAACCGGCTGATCCGGATGGATGACCACGAGCTTGAGCCAGCGGTGCAGGCCGCCGTCTCGGCACTCTGGCCCAAGGTGACGCCGGAGAACTTCCGCATCCTGGGGGATTTTGCCGGGTTGCGCCAGGAGTTCATGCAGCTCAACGGCTTCGAGCTGCCGGGGGTGGATTACGGTGCGCCGGTGAACGTGGCGTCACTCACTGAGCTGGCGCCCTGACACCCGCACGAGGGGCCATCAGGCGACGTTGCAGGCCAGTTCAGGGGAAAGATTGGGAGACTGGGCCAGCACGGTCTGGTTGCGCCCTTGGCGTTTCGCCTGATACATGGCCATGTCGGCCCGATGGATGAGCTGGCTCAGGCTGTCATCCTGCGTCGAGCGTTCCGCCACTCCGATGCTGATGGTCATGTGGGGGGCGGCCAGGTAGGCGATCCGGCTTCTCAGCTGCTCCGCCCGCCGCCAGCAGGTGGCCCCGTCCTGGGTCATGGCCACCAGAAATTCTTCCCCGCCCCAGCGCCCGATCAACTGCTGGTCCGGCGCCCAGCTCTTGAGCTCCCTGGCCAACTGCCGGATAGCCTGATCCCCCGCCTGGTGACCATGCTTGTCGTTGATCTGCTTGAAGTGATCGATGTCGATGATGAGCAGGGTCAGGGGCGTTTCGTGCAGCCACTGTTGACCCAGTCTCTCCAGCAGGGCGCGTCGGTTGGGCATCCCGGTCAGCTGATCGAAGGTGGCTAGCTTGTAGAGGTGGCGCGAGCTGCGGTGGAGCCTGCGGGTGGTGAGCCCGAGCAGGATCAGGGCGACGGCCAGCAGCACCAGCAGCAGCAATTGGTAGTAGCGGGCACTCTGCTGGTAGAGCAGTTGCTGGCGCTTGTTCTCGTTCTCCTGCTGCAGCGCGCGATTGCTGGCCTCGCTGCGAGCCAGATCCATCTCGACCTGGAAGGCGGCCGCGTGCTGGCTCAGGGTCTGGTTGAAGTGCTGCTTGTAGTACTGCATGTAGCGGGTCATGGCCCCGTAGGCCTCGGGGTAGCGGCCCAGATCGGCCAGTAACCTGGCCTGCATCGCCCGACCATCCATGGAGAGAGGGGCGGTGTGCTCCATCAGCAGTTGCAGGGCCAGCTGCTTCTCGCCACGACCCAGCAGGGTTCTTGCCCTGATCTCGGTCAGACGGGAGGCCGCCTGCGGGCTATCCAGCCTGTCATAGATGGCTTGTGCCTCCTCCAGGCTGCGCCAGGCTGAGTGCCAGTCCGCCCGTGCGTTGAACACCATGGCCTGGTAGCCGAGGACGATGGCACGATAGTGGGGTGACAGGCTCGGCGTGGCCAGCAGGGTATCGAGCAACTGGCTGGCTCTGGCAGGCTGGCCCATGTCGATGTAGAGCCTGGCCATGTTGGCCCGGATGATGGCCTGGCTGTTGGGTTCGTTGAGCTGCACCATCTGGCCGAGGGCATCCTGATAATAGGTCTCGGCCTCACGGTAGAGATTGAGGTCCGCATAGAGATTGCCGAGGGTCATCAGCAGACGGCCGCACTGCAAGGTGGAGAGGATGGAACCCGGCTCTTTCTGCTTGAGGTGATAGGCGGTCTTGAGCTCGAGGATCGCCTCTTTCATCTGCTGGGTACGGTAGAGGGCGAGCCCGTTGAGGGCATGCCACTCCGAGACCTGCCTGGGGTGATGCCGGACCGCCGGCCAGAGCTGGGTGAGCAGCTCGATCGCCTGATCCGGCGTATCGGCATCCAGGGTCAGGGCAATCTGCTGCAACCGGAAGTCGAGCAGGCGAAGGGTCTCCTGCTGGGCATTGGCCAGACCGCGGGCGCGGGCATTGTCGCGCTGTGCCTGGGGATAGCGGCCTAGGGCTGCCTGGGCCAGGGACCTGGCGTAGAACAGTTCCATATCCTGCTGGGGACTGGCGTCGAGGCGCTGCAGATAGCCGACGGGATCGCGCGCCGCCTGCAATTCAGCCTCTTTCAGCAAGGAGGGAGCTGCCTGCAACTGGGTCATCCAGAGCAGCGCCAGTGCCATTATGAATCTCATTGAATCCTTTCCCCGACCAATGGCGCCATCATAATGGCTGATGTCACTTACACCATGTTTCTTTGCTTCTCTATAACCGTATGGGGGAGAGGATGAGGTGAAAAGTCGTCGCAACTGCGGGGTGCGTCGGTTGTCTCTGGTTGCGTCAGGATGCAACAGTGGCGACAATCGTGGGCAAATCACAGTGGAGAATCATCATGTTGGCCAAAGCCATGATCGAGAAGTTGAACGAGCAGATTAATCTTGAATTCTATTCCTCCAACCTCTACCTGCAGATGAGCGCCTGGTGCGAGGACAAGGGCTTCGAGGGGGCCGCCACCTTCCTGCGCCAGCATGCGGTCGAGGAGCGCCAGCACATGGAGCGCCTGTTCACCTACGTGAGCGAGACCGGCGCCATGCCGGTGCTGGGGGCCATCGAAGCGCCTCCCCACGAATTCAAGTCCCTGGGTGACATCTTCCGCACCACCCTGGAGCACGAGTATCACATCACCAAGTGCATCAACGGTCTGGCCCACGTCGCCTTCACCACCCAGGATTACTCCACCTTCAACTTCCTGCAGTGGTACGTGGCCGAGCAGCACGAAGAAGAGAAGCTGTTCAAGAGCATCGTCGACCGTCTGAGCCTGGTGGGCGAGGATGGCAAGGGCCTCTATTTCATCGACAAGGAGCTGGCCGAGCTGGCCAAGGGCGCCCCGGCCAGCATCATGGACGGCAACGCCTGATAGTCGTGGACACTTAGTGTTCAGTCAGTACAATGACGGCCCCTTGTAAAGGGGCCGTTTTCTATTTGTAGGTGTCCTTGTACCGCTGTGCTGGTGTCTGCCGGGTACAATGACGGTCCTTTAAGGTAAAGGGGCCGTTTTTCTTTTGATGGGTGAGTGACGATGAAACAGGTGGATGTGGTGGTGATCGGTGCCGGGGCGGCCGGATTGATGTGTGCGGCCCAGGCTGGCTACCGGGGTCGCTCCGTGCTGGTGCTCGACAACGCCAAGAAGCCGGGCCGCAAGATCCTCATCAGCGGCGGCGGTCGCTGCAACTTCACCAATCATCAGGCGGGTCCCCATGCCTTCCTTTCGGCCAACCCCCACTTCTGCAAATCGGCGCTGGCGCGCTATACCCAGCAGGATTTCATCGATCTGGTGGACAGGCACGGCCTGAACTACCACGAGAAGACGCTGGGCCAGCTCTTCTGCGACGACAGCGCCAAGGATATCGTCGACATCCTGCTGACAGAGTGCGACTGGGCTGGCGTGACCCTGCAGTTCCAGACCGAGATCCTCACCGTCAACAAGACAGATGAAGGCTTCGTGCTCGACACCAGCAAGGGGGAGATCGCCTGCTCGTCGCTGGTGGTCGCCACCGGCGGCCTCTCCATGCCGAAACTCGGTGCCACCCCTTACGGCTTCAAGCTGGCGGAGCAGTTCGGCCTCACCGTGTTGCCGACTCGCGCCGGGCTGGTGCCCTTTACCCTGCATCAGGCCGACAAGGAGGCCTTCGCCGATCTGGCGGGGGTCAGCCTGCCGGTGGCGGTGACCGCCGAGGATGGCACCCGCTTCAAGGAGGCCATGCTGTTCACCCATCGCGGCCTCTCCGGCCCCGCCATCCTGCAGATCTCCTCTTTTTGGCTGGCGGGGGAGAAGATCCACATCAACCTGCTGCCGGATCTTGACATTCCAGAGACCCTCAAGACCTGGGCCCAGGCCCATCCTGCCCAGGAGCTGAAAACCGTGCTGGGGCGCGAGCTGCCCAAGCGCTTCGTCGACAAGCTGGTGGAGCTGGGATGGCTGGTGAGCAAGCCGATGCGCCAGTACAACGAACGGGAGCTGGAGGCGGTGGCCACCCTGCTGGGGGATTGGCAGATCCTGCCCAACGGCACCGAAGGGTATCGCACCGCTGAAGTGACCCTGGGGGGAGTGGATACCAACGCGCTCTCCTCCAAGACCATGGAGGCGCGCACCGTGCCCGGCCTCTACTTCATCGGCGAAGTGGTGGACGTGACCGGCTGGCTCGGTGGTTACAATTTCCAGTGGGCCTGGTCGTCGGGCTGGGTGGCAGGCCAGTACTGCTGAGGGATGCCGCGGCCCTGCGGTGAATGGCCCCGTCAGCGGCCTCTCGGGTGACAACTTCCAGTTGACCCGGTCGTCGGGCTGGGGGAGAAGCCGTATTGCTGACAAAGAGGCTCGGCGGATGAGTCCGAGCGGATATGGCCGTGTCAGGCGGCCCGAGTGATGGAACCAGACGCGGCCTGCTCAGGCCGCGTTTTTTATGGTCGGTCGCTGGCTGCCGGTTGGCCTCTAGCCTCTCCTGATATTGGGCAGGAAGGCGGTCAGCAGGCCAATAAGGGGCAGATAGGCGCAGACCTGATAGACGGTTTCGATGCTGGTGGCATCGGCCAATCTGCCCAGCAGGGCGGCCCCTATCCCTCCCATGCCGAAGGCGAAGCCGAAGAAGAGGCCGGAAATGGTGCCGACCTTGCCGGGTACCAGGTCCTGGGCGTAGACCAGGATGGCGGAGAAGGCCGACGCCAGGATGAGGCCGATGACGATCGACAGCACCGAGGTCCAGAACAGGTCGACGTGGGGCAGCAGCAGGGTGAAGGGAGCGACGCCGAGGATGGAGATCCAGATCACCCGCTTGCGCCCGATGCGATCGCCGAGTGGCCCGCCGAGCACGGTCCCAGCCGCGACGGCAAACAGGAAGGCGAACAGATAGAGCTGGGCGCTCTCCAGCGACAGGTGGAACTTGTCCATCAGGTAGAAGGTGTAATAGCTGCTCAGGCTGGCCATGTAGAAGAACTTGGAGAACATCAGCAGACCGAGGATGGCCAGTGACCAGCCAATCTGGCGGCGGCTCAGGCCGGTGCCGGCATGGGCCCTCATCCGCCGATGGAAGCTGGCAGCATGGTGGCTGGACCAGCGGCCGACGAAGCTGAGCACGATGACCCCGATGAGTGCGAACAACGAGAACCAGGCCGCACTACCCTGTCCCTTCGGCACGATGATGAGCGCCGCGAGCAGGGGGCCGATGGCCGATCCCAGATTGCCGCCGATCTGGAACAGAGACTGGGCCAGACCAGGCTGGTTGCCGGCCGCCATGCGGGCGACCCGGGAGGATTCCGGGTGGAAGACGGAGGAGCCCATGCCGATCAGCATGGCCGACAACAGCACGGCGCCAAAGCTGCCTGCCTGCGACAGGTAGAGCAGCCCCACCAGCGTGAAGCCCATGCCCAGAGGCAGGGAGTAGGGCATGGGTCTGCGGTCGGTATAGAGGCCGATCAGGGGTTGCAGCAGCGAGGCCGTGAACTGGTAGGTGAGGGTGATGAGACCTATCTGGGTGAACGACAGATCGAGCCCCAGCTTCAGGAGGGGATAGATGGCCAGCAGTACCGACTGCATCATGTCGTTCAACAGGTGCGAGAAGCTGATGGCGGCGATCACCGGATAAGCGGTGGTAGTCGGGTTGTCCACCGCGGGCGGGGCGGTGATCGGGGTGTCGGTACTCAAGGTCTTGTCCATGGCAGGGGGATCACTCCCTCTACCATGCCCTATCCCGGCGCATCTGGACATAACCAAAGTGGGCGAACGCCCGGATTGCGTTCGCGTGGCGCGCAGGCCGTTCATGCTGACGGCGTGTGGATGGCAGGTCAGATCTTGTGCTTGGCGCGGGGCGGATTAGTATAGAAGGCCTGCCGCCGTTATCCGGCCCATCACCCGCCATGGAGGGAACATGTTCGAAAGCCTGGGTGTCATCAACGTCTGGACCTATCTGGTCGGTCTCTTCTTCATCATCATTGCCCCGGGCCCGAACTCCCTCTACGTGCTGCGAACCGGTGCCGTGCGCGGCATAGGCCCGGGTTATCGCGCCGCCCTCGGCGTCTTCGTCGGCGATGCCATCCTCATTTTCTGCGCCTATCTGGGGATCGCGTCCCTCATTCGCACTACCCCCTTGCTGTTTACTCTGGTGCGCTATCTGGGCGCCATCTACCTGCTTTATCTGGGGGTGAAGATCCTGCACGCGAACTTCATCGCCAAAAAGGCGGGACCGGCGTCCGAGATGGATCCCGGTGAGCGCTATTTTACCAAGGCCCTCACCCTGAGCCTCACCAATCCCAAGGCGATCCTGTTCTACGTCTCTTTCTTCGTGCAGTTCATCGACTTCAGCTATGCCCACACCTGGATCTCCTACCTGGTGCTGGCTGGCATGCTGGAAGCGATGAGCTTCGTCTACCTGACCCTGCTGATCTTCGGCGGTACCCTGATGGCCCGCTTTTTCCGTCAGCGCCAGACGGCGGCCCGTCTCGGCAACGGTCTTATCGGCCTCTTTTTCATGGGTTTTGCGGCCAGGCTGGCGACGCTCTCCTCCTGACCCTGGGGATTGCTGACCGTCCGGTGTCGGGCACCTAGTCTGGCCAGCAATCCTTGCCCACCGGGATGAAGCGGGACTGGTAGACGATGAGCTTCTGGTTGCCCGGCTGATTGATCCCGGGATTGTGGTAGGTCTCCCCGGGCAGCAGGTACTTGCTGTCCGCCTCGCTGTCCGCCTGCTGGCAGCCCTGTTTCACCATGAACTCGAAATAGGTGTTGCCGGTATTGGTGATGGCGCTCTGTACCGGGTCCAGCTGGTATGCAAAACGTGACTGACGCGGGCGCACCACCAGGATGGACTGCAGGGCCAGCTTCACCTCGACGGTTCCCCGGTGCTGCGTCTGGCTGCCTTCATCCACCTGGGCTGCCGGTGACTCGGTGAAGGTGATGCGGTAGTAACGCTCATGGTCATCGGCGGGCCCCTTGTAGTAGAACTTGACGTTCTGGGCATGTCTGGCGTGCAGGGTGAAGCGCCTGGGGGCAAACAGCAGCTCACCGGGGACGGTGGGCAGTGTCCTGCCTCTGGCCGTGGGGTCGCTGATTTTTTCCATTTGTATGTCGTACAGCTTGGGTGAAGCACTGTTGTTGGTCAGGGTTCTGGTAATGAACTCCTGCTCTGGCGCCATGGCAAGAGTCATGGCGCCGATGTCGAGGGCGGCGGCCTGTGAGGCCAGCAAGCCGCCCAGCAAGGGCCAAAGTAGACGATGCATGTTGTACTCCATGGTCAGCGCCAGGTCCCCTTGATGGTGATGGTGCCGCTTTGTTCCACCTCGCCTTCCCACATCTCGTCGCCCATGGTGCGCTGCACCATGGGATCGGTCAGGTCGAATTCCAGCGCCAGTTTGTAAAACCGGGTGATGCCCTGGCCGTTGACGGGATCATTCCACTCCTGCGGTGGTTGATTGTCCTGTATTCCGAGGGTGCGAATATCCACCGGTGTGCGATCGCAGCGAATGGCGTGCCGTGAACCCGCGCCATGAGCCACCGAATCGAATACCAGCCTGGTAGGGATGGGGACGGCCTGTTCAGGAGCTGAGGAGCCTGCCGGATAGAAAGTGCAATATCCCCGATAAGGCGACCCTCTGTCCTGTGAAATAGAAATTTCCAGCATATCGGCACTGATGGGGCCGCTATCAGAGATATTGTATGAGAAGCTCAGAATGTCTTTTCCGACCTGCCCCTCCCTGTAAGGATTACTGACGCCCTCCGAAGACAAGATGGATACGCTGAAGTCCCGTGGCTTTATCACGATTTCAGTGGTGCCACTGAATTCATAAAACCCACTTTCTGGTGCTTTGACATTTCGCATGTTGAAGTTAATCAAACTTCTTGTCAGTTGATCCTGAAGCCCGAGTCTGACCACCTGTTTGAAAAAATTACTGGAGAGAAACAGATAAATAGACGATTGCCCATTGAGATAGCCGATCTTGTAGTCAGCACCCTTGCTTGCCCAATTGGTGAGATTTGCGCTCATTTGCACATCTGCACTGGCAATGGCGCTGTTCAGGGCCGCATTTTTTATGTTTGTGTATACATAGGGATCGGAAAATGACTGGCTACCATCCTGACTGAAATCGTAGTCAAGAAAACGGCAGAGAATACCATCACGGGTACCCAGCCGATAATTCTCGCAGCCTTGTGAACCGGGTAACACATAGGGGGCTCCATTGCTGTCCACGATCACTTCACTGATGGCATTGGTCTGTATAAAGCGCAGATGACCCGCTTTCTTGTGCTGTACCTTTCTCACATACCAGGTGCCGCTGCTTTGAGCTATGCAACGCTCACCCGAGGCTGCATCATAGGCTCTGGTGGTCCTGCAGAGGTTCATTTCCCTGTTCAGGATGGCTCCAACCGGCATGGTACGCAGGTAATCAAAGAAGCTGGCGCTCAATTTTGCATGAGCATATCCAGTTGCCGCCTTCGTTAATCCAAAGAAACCTGTTTCATTGACGACGCCCGGCTTGTTGACCGCTTCTGCCGTTTGCGGGTCACATCCAGACCAGCTCTTTATGCAACGCTGATTGATATAAGGATACCGAATCGGGCCGTTTTCCCACATGTCGATATTGTCGTTGGTGACTGTGTAGTTATAGCCATTGTCAGCATATGCCAGGCTGACCTGTCTGGAGTCGGACGTCCAGGCATTGCCACCCGACAGGCGAGGGTCCAGATAATCGGTTGGGGTAATGAATAAATTGTTGTCCTCCTGATTTTCAATAAACAGCAAATGACGAAGATCGGCATCAGCCAGATTATATTTTGTGACAGCCGCACTGCCTTGCTGTGCCCAGCCGGCGCCAAGTGCAATGACCAGCAGCAATCGGTGTGTGATGTTCATGTTCAATACTCTCTCACCATGGCGTAGGTGGGCAGTCCCTGGCAGGTCACGATGCCGACCCAGGCCGCGCCCGTGTGTTGTGCAAGATCCAGGTCGGCTTCACAGAAGTCGCTTCCCCGGCGGAAAGTCAGCATGGGGTTGGCCTTGTCCACGTCCAGGGTGAACTCGCCGACCTCGTTGGTCACCGTGGTGCCGATGTGGTTGTCAATGCGGGCGTTAGCAAGCAGCGAGCCATCTTCTGCCCTGAGTACGCCAAACACGGTGACCATCTCCTTGATGCTGCTGCCGGCATCCAGAGTGGCGACGTTGCCGGGGAACAGGGTGTAGCGCTGCTTGCCGGTGTTGATGTCATAGCTGTCCTTGCCCGTCTTGCTGTTGAGCAGTTCCACCTCGTATTCCTGATAAGGCGGGAGCGCCAGGAAGGTCTGTTCCCCTTGCAGGGGGTAGTCCTGTCCATTCACCTTGGCGAGCATCTGTCCTTCCCGGTGGATGCCGGTATTGATGATGAGGCCTGAACCAGAGGTGCTCCGGCTGGATGCGATCACGTCGTTCTCCGTGGTGATCAGGGCACCCCGTGCAATCAGGTTGCCATTCACGTCGCCGCCATGACCGCGACCCAGCGTCATGGTGCCGCCGATGACCCTGTTCTCGAACCCCAGGGTGCCGGAAAGCGCCATATTGTGTGTGTCGCTTCCGTGCATCATGCGGGAGGCATTCAGCGCGGCCAGGTTGATGGCTCCCTCCATGCGCTTCTGATAGTTGAGGTTGGCCGTGGTCTGGCCCTGCTCGTTGCTGCTCATGCCGAAGCTGAACAGATTGTCGAACGGGATGGCGTAGTCCAGGGTGATGTTCTTGTTGCTGAATCCATTGAGTGTGCCACTGTCGCTTTGCAGGCTGGCGCGCATGGAGAGGTTGCCGTATCGGCCCGCATAGAGGTGCTGGTAGTAATCCGCATAACTGCGATCGCTGTTCATCTGACGGTCGTGCGTGGTGTTGAAGGTCAGCTGGCCCATGCCGCTGACCCAGCCACCCAGATTGATCGTGATGCCGGCAGAGTAGAGCTCGGTTGCACTCACTCCCAGAGCATCGCCTGCATGCAGTTTTTCCTGGCTGACCCACAGGGAGGCATTGTCATGGGCTTGCCAGGAAAGGCTGGACGCCAGCCGCCAGGAGTGATCGGTGGACAGCATGCTTTGCAACTGGGTGCCGAGGCGATCCGTGACCTGCCAGCTTGCGCGTGCCTCGCCGACTGCCGCATCCCTGAACGCATAGGTGGTCGTCGCCAGATCAAGGGTATCCAGCGAGCGTGCCAGCGACAAACCGAGCAGGGGGGAATCGCCGCTGTGCTGGCTGTTCTCCATCATGCCTCCCCACCATTGCCATCCCCACTCCCGGGTAAAGCCCTGATTGCCGCCCAGCTTGGTGACTCGCTGGGTGGTCGTGCTGGTCAGGCGGCCGTCGACATAGACTTCGACCGTGACGTTGTAGACCCCGTTGGGGAACGCGGAGGTGTCGATGTGCTGGTTGCCGATCGCCAGGTTTTGCAGGCCTATCAGGCGTTCATCCCGATAGACCCTGACCTCGCCGTTGGCGGGCATGAAGACTTGCACCGGAGTGGTCGATTCGTTGGTGGTCTGTTTTCGAGATTGCGCCTGGTTGCCATAGGATGCGCCGTAGAGGCGACCCGTGGTCAGGCCCGTCACCCCCCCCAGGGTCTGCAGATCCCATGTCGAGACCATGCCTGCTGCGATGCGGCGATCATCGAGATCCCGTTCGTACATGGCGCGGTAGATATCGCCGCTCTGCTCCGGCTCACCCAGGTTGTAAAGGGAGGCATCCACGGCGACATGGTGCGCGCCCAGCCCAACGGTACTCTCCAGCTGCAGGAAATTGGAGTCCTGGTGTCCGCTCTGGGGGGTATTGATGAAGGAGTAACCCAGGTTGTAGCGCTGTACGCCCGTCAGGGTGTCCACCGTCGGGGTCAGTGCGACACGGTTGTCAGATTGCCTCGCCTGGCCAAAGGCATCCCGTGACACCCGGATGGTGAGCAGCATGGCGACGAGGTCCAGCTGCATGCTGGCATCGGCATCGATCTGCAAGTCGCCATCGGCAGAAAAGGTGCGTCTTTGCTTGCTGGAGAGCAGAGTGGTAAGGGCATCGTTCAGCACGCCTTGCTGCTGACCGGCAGTGAAATCAAGGTGCAACAAGTGCAGCTTGCCGTCTTGCAGCAGCAGGGTGGCATTGCCGATGGTGTCGTCGGTCAGGGTGTCGATCCTGTTGTCCTCATCCGTGTATCGCAGGCGTACCGGTACCGCTAGCCCCTCTTCCAGCGCCTTGGCAAAACTGGCAGGAATGATGACGTTGGCAATTTTGAGAGGGGCAGCAGTGCTGGCCGAGGCTGACATCGCAATCAGCCAGGAGAGCGGCAACAGCCAGGCTTTTTTCAACATATCGAGCACCATGGTTCCGGGTGTGGAGAACGAGAGCCGTCACCCTGCAAGAGGGTGGGGCGGTACCGTGATTGGGGATTACTTGATGACGACGAATTCTTGACCCAGCCAGAGTCCCAGGTGGCTCTTTGGATCACGCATATTGACCTGTTTGAACCGGCGTTGCTTGCCCGGCAGGTCGTAGTAGGTTTCCTTGCACAGCTCCTCGCCTTTCAGGCAGGGGCCATACGCTACCGTGCGATAGGAGGCATTGCCCTGGTTGGTGAGCGTGTCGTCCTTCAGGTCGTAGGCGAACCGGTGCTGGCGTGGTGTTACCACCAGAATGGTGCCTATCTGTGCTGACGTGGTGGCAACCGCCTGGCGGCGTTCATTGCGCTGATCGTCGACGGAGAGCGCCGTGTCCAGCCAGCGGATGCGGTAGTAACGCTCCTTGTCATCCTGCGGGCCCTTGTAAAAGAACCTCACGTTGTTTCTGGCATTGGCGGGCAGCATCAGCCGACTGGGTGACAACATCAGCTCGCCGCTGACTTCCATGGGGATCTCCTGCCCTCCCTCTTCCGGTGAGGTGATGCGTGTCACGCTGATCGTGACCAATCTGGCCTGGTCGCTGCCATTTTCAATCTGTTTGGCGACCTCCTGGCTGCCCGCATCAATGAAGGTGGTGACGGCGCCGACATTGATCGCCTGGCTGATACCGGGAATGAGCAGCAGCCAGATCGCTGCAATTTTCAGGTTCATGATGTGCCCCTAAGAGAACAAAGGGCCCCGCAGGGCCCTCAATGGTACGCGGTGGATGAGTTAGCTCCAGTTCGCTACGAACTCGACGTTGACTTCACCGCTCCACAGGCCGTCCGGCAGAGCGTCAAAGGTGGTGGGGGTGCCGCTGGCAGTGGCACTTTCAATGTTGAAAGTGAAGGAGCCCTGCGCCGTGACGCGTTCGGCATCGTTCTTGAAGCCGTTGGCAAGAGGAGACAGATTCCCCCCCGTGATGCCGGCAGCGGTGTCGATCAGGGTGGTGTAGGCGGTGGTGCTGACCGGTGCGCCGCCCCACAGCACGCCCACATCGACGGTGGAGTCGCCACCCAGGTGATTCAGTGTGCCGTTCAGCTTCTTCGCCTTCAGGGTAAAGTCGGTCGCGCTGGCATCACCCTTGATGGCGACATCGAACAGGCCGTTGACGGTGTTGAACCCCTTGATCCCTTCGGCATATTGGAAGGAGAGGCTGGAGAGCGGGGTGACCACCAGCTCGGAAGTGGTGTCTTTCTTGGCAGTGGCCTGCCAGGTCGCGACGGCAGACGCTTCTACGGCGGCTTGAGCGGTGGCGGCAAAGCCCAGGGTAGCCACGGACAGAGCAATCAGAGTCTTCTTCATTACGGTATTTCCTACATATTTTCTGGATGGTCGTGACCACCCGGTTGGTTCATTGCCCGTCAGGGGCATGCCTTGCCACGTTGGTGACGATTCGACCAGTCGTGGCAGCCGGACCTGGAACAGGTTGCTCCTCGGACCAGCTTGTTTTTTCGTCGATCAAGATAGCGATCGGATCTGTCTTGATCGACCGAATGGTGTGTAGGAAAAATCCCAAAGGAAAGTGGGTGTAAACCCTTATAAAATAAAATTTTTTCTTTTTCTTTCAGTGGCTTGTCTCTTCCCATGTATTTGATTTATATGTTTTTTTGGTCTTTTTTTCGTAGGAGGAAGACAGTTGGAAAAACCGGGAAGGGGGGAAATCAGCAAGGGAGGAAAATTGGCAAAAAAGGGCCTCATACGAGGAAATGTAAGTGCAATGTATTGATAAATATATGAAAAATTAGTGAAGCTATAATGATGATTAACTTGAAAATGCCATTTTTATATTCATTTAACATATGTAAAACAAAAATGGGTTGTATGGTGTCGTTGCTTGATTTGTAGTTAATATGCTCGTCGGACAGGGCTGAATAACGGATCTATATATGGCGAAGGTATTGATAGTAGATGATCATCCAGCAATAAGAATGGCCGTGAGCATGTTGTTAAAGCAGGATGAACATCATATTTTAGGCGAGGTTGATAATGGTGTTGATGCCATCGCCATGGCCAAGAAAACCCATCCGGATATTGTCATTCTTGATATTGGAATACCTCAGCTTGATGGCATCGAAGTGATAAAAAGAATCAAGATGCTGGGTATTGGCGCCAAGATTCTGGTGCTGTCTGCACAGTCCACCCACCATATTATGGTGCGGTGCCTGCAAGCCGGTGCCGAGGGGTTCTTGTCCAAGCTGGATGATTTGTATTTGCTGAAAAATGCGATCGAAAAAATAGAGAAGCGGCAACTCTATTACCCCCGTGACGTCATCGCCGGCGCCAGGCATGCCCATACGGTCGATCGGGAAGATCTGCTGTCGACCCTCTCTTCCCGCGAGATGAGTGTGCTGCTGCAGATTTGTCAGGGCCATGCCAACAAGCAGATTGCCCAAAGCATGCTGCTGAGCGAGAAAACCGTCAGCACCTACAAGACCCGGTTGATGAAGAAACTCAACATCACCAATATCGTCGATCTGATCAGTCTGGCCAGACGGCAGAAACTGCTGTGAACAGGGGGAAACCGCTGCTGTTCCTGCTGGCGCTGGTCTGGGCGTGGCCACTGGTGGCCCAGGAGCCGGAAGAGCCCCTGCTGCAAGTCTATTCGCGGGATGGCGGTGAATACCTCGATGCCAGCCCCTTGCCGCTGCATGGGGAAGAGTGGCGCTGGTTGCAGGAGCGCGAGCGGCTGATCCTGGGGGTGCCCAGACCCGACAATCCCCCCATGGACATCACCCTTAGGGCCAATGCCTATGAGGGGGTGACGGCCGACGTTGTCGGCATGCTGACCCATCTGCTGCACATCGAGATCCTGGTGAAGGGATATCCCTCCAGGGAGGCTGCCATCGAGGCGCTCCAGCGGGGGGAGATCGATCTGCTGAGCACCTCCAACTCCTATGAGCGGGAACAGCATCTTCTGCTGACGGACAAATATATTGCTGATGACCCTGCCATCTATAAAAATATCCAAGTAAAAAATCGTGAAATAAGAACAATAGCCGTGCCGGAGTATTATTTGCCATTTACGGATATTATGCGTTATCTATCTGACTACCAAATTAAAATATACCCGTCCCGTTATAGTGCATTGTCCGCAGTGGCATATGGTCAGGTTGATGCCGTCATGGTAGACATGATCTCCGGCAATTTCATCGTCAACAAGTTCTATCAGAACAGCATTCAATTATTGAAGCCGCTCTATATCGATACTGCCGGTTTTGCCTTTGCCCTCAATCCCAAGGAGCGGCGACTCAAGAGGATCATGGATATCGCGCTGGGGGAGATCCTCGATGGCAAGCGAGCGGAAGTGGCCAAACGCTGGAATGGGGGCGGTCTCTCCATCGGTGCCAGCAGGATCGACCTGAGCCGCGAGCAATGGAAATGGCTGGGCAAGCGGGAGAAAATCCGGATTGCGGTGAACAGCGGCATCCCGCCCCTCAGTTTCTATGACGTCACCGGTACCATGCACGGCGTGGTCGCCGATCTGCTGCAGGTCATGCGAGCCAAGCTGGGAGTGGAGCTCGAGGTGGTGCCAGTGAAGACACCGGAGCAGATGACCCAGTTGCTGGATAGTGGCCAGGCGGATGCGGGGGTGTTGAGCCCCTCTGCCGAGCGCAGGAACCGCTATCTGTTCAGCCGGGCCTTTGTCCTCGATCCCCTCTCCTATGTGGTGGGGCTGCGCCACCGGGAGGTCCCCCCTGCATCGCTGCTCAAGACCGGCACCGTGGCCATGGTCAGAGGCTTTATCTCGACCCAGGCCATCGAGGCGGAATACGGCAAGCTGACGTCGCGGCAGTTCGATACGATTGAAGACGCCATGCGTTGTGTGGCGACGGAAGTGTGTGATGTGACCATACTGCCGCTGCGGGTGGCCAAGTACTACGTCAACAGCAAATTCCCCGATAGCCTGCTCATCACGGGAGAGCTGTTCGATTCCATCCCCATCGGTGCCGCGTTTGCGGTCACCCCCGCGCATCCCGTACTGAGGGACATTCTGGACAAGGTGATTGCCATCATTCCGCCGGATGAGCTGGAAGGGCTCTCCAACCGCTGGCGGGTCAATGTCAAACAGGAGAGTGTCTCCTGGCAGGAGTTGATTCAGGAGTTCGGGGTCTTTATCGCCTTGATCTTGCTGCTGACCCTCTGGGTTGGCCTGTGGGGCCTGTCCCTGCGCAAGCAGATCCGCGAGCGGCGGCTGGTGGAGGGGGCGCTGAGCACCCAGCTCAAGTTCATCGCCGATCTGGTGGACGGGACACCTCACCCCATCTATGCGCGGGATCTGAACGGGATCCTGGTGCTGTGCAACAGCAGCTATGCCAGCTTCCTTGGCGAGCCCAAGGTCGGTCTGCTCGGCACGGGCCTGGACGACGCGCGCACGCGTTGGCCTTTTCTTGCTCCCCTGCACGGGGATCTGATGCTTTCCTGTGACAGCCGCCGCGCCCAGGAGGGGGATCACCGTCTGGTCCTGCCGACGGGCGGGGTCGACGTCTATCACTGGGTTCAGCCTTACTACGATCTGGACGGCAATGTGCAGGGGGGGGTGGGAGGCTGGATCGACGTCAGCGAACGGGTACGCCTGCTCGATGAGCTGGCGGTGGCCAGCCAGGAGGCCCAGGAGGCAAACCGTGCCAAGAGCACCTTCCTCGCGACCATGAGCCACGAGATCCGTACCCCCATGAATGCCATCATCGGCTTGCTGGAACTGGCGCTCAAGCGGGGTCGGCTGCACGAGGAGGATCAGGCCTCCCTCGCCATTGCCCATGGCTCTGCCAGCGATCTGCTGAGCCTCATCGGCGACATCTTGGATATTTCCAAGATCGAGTCTGGCCGGTTTGAACTGGCCCCCGAGCCCCATGACATCGTGACCCTGACAGCGTCGGTCATCACCGTATTCACTGCGCTGGCGAGGCAGAAAAGCCTGCGGCTGGAGCTCGTCACGGGCGATCCGTCCTGGGTGCAGATCGATGGTCTTTGTTACAAGCAGATCGTCTCCAACCTGATCAGCAACGCCATCAAGTACACCGATTGCGGATCGGTCACGGTGACGCTGGCTTCCCGGGTCAGCGATGGCTGGTGTACCGTGCAGCTCACCATTCTGGATACCGGTATCGGCATCGATCAGGCCGAGCAGGCCAGGCTGTTCGAGCCCTTCAGCCAGGCCAGCCAACCCGAGAAAATCCAGCAGTCGGGTACAGGCCTGGGTCTGATGATCTCCCGCTCCCTGTGCGAGACGATGGGCGGCTCCTTGAAACTGGAGAGTACGCCCGGGCAGGGGACCCGGGTCAGTGTCGAGATGAAGCTGCCGGTGGCCAATGCCGTGGCGATGTCCGCTGCGCCTGCACAGGACCCGGTGGTGGAGCCGGGGCGGCGACTGAAGATCATGGTCGTGGATGATCATCCAGCCAACCGGTTGCTGGTCAGCCAGCAGCTGGCCTATCTGGGCCATGACGCCACGGCCGTCGAGTCGGGAGAAGAGGCGTTGCGGCGGCTGATCGAAGCCAGGTTTGATGTTGTCATGACCGACTTCAACATGCCCGGCATGAACGGCTTCGAGCTGGTTCGCCAATGCCGGGAGCTGGAGCGGCTGCACGGCTGGCGACGCACCGTGATCCTCGGGCTGACGGCCGATGCGCGGCAGGAGCAGATCAATGAAGGGCAGGCGGCAGGGATGGATGACTGTCTGTTCAAGCCCGTCGGACTGGAGGCGCTCGATCACTGCCTGCGTCGGCACATGCAGCGGGAAGAGCAGAGTGAGATGGCCGCCTGCATGGAGGAGATCCGGCGGTATCTGGGGCCGCTGACTGCACACCAGTCGACCCTGATGGTGCCTCTGCTGGCGGAGTTCGTGCGGGCCAGTGACGACGATATCGCGGGATTGCAACGGGCTGCGGAGGAGGGGCATGTTGGCCAGTTCATCGACCGCATACATCGCCTGAAAGGGGGCGCCAGAATAATGGGCACTCTGAAACTGGTGGCGACCTGCAGCGAAATAGAATCCTGGGAGCTCGATCAGGCCAGGCTGCCCGAGGCGCTGGCCCGTTTGCAGCAAGAGTACGAGGTCGTTCGGCTGGCAGCGACCCAACTACAGGTGATGGACGGGGAGGAATGAAGGCATGGGAACATGCCTTCGGCTCCTGTGGTCAGCCCAGCCAGTACACCATCAACTCATAGGCGGCGTCGCCCACCTGGTCCGGTCTGGCTGACGGGGCCTGATAGCTGAGGTAATAGCGGGTCGCCTGCGCCAGGGGGAGGGCGCGGCTTGCTTCCAGGGGTTGTCCGTTGAGCGCCAGCGTGATCCGGAGATCATCCTGCTGTGGCAGGGAGCCGTAGAGTGCGCGGGCTTGCAAACGATAGGTGGTGTTGAAATCCGGGTGGCTCAGGTCTGCTGCCAGGATCTGGACGGGAGCCTGTGCCGGATCCGAATTGATGGCCTGGAGGCCTGGGTGGGTAAGCGCTACTTCCATGTTGGTCTCTTTGCTGGCGGTGGTCTGCCAGTTCAGCTGGCTCACCTGCGTATTGGCGTGAACGGCGGCACTGCTGCAACCGATCATCACTGCCAGCACCATGCTTTTTTGAAACATAGTTATCTCCTTTGTCGGACTGGGCCCTCCTTGGCGAGGGCCTCCTCTTATCGGCGTTTTCCCCGAAAGCTGAACCGCTCTCCCCGGATTCGCCCATGAGTCGGCGGCAGATAAGGGGTATGATCCGCCCCCTGGCGCCATGCCATTGACGGAGGAGAGCCATGCTCGAAAATCAGATGATGTTGTTGGCGGTGTTTGAGCGGGCGGCGCTGATGCTGATGACGCTCTTTTTTCTCACCCGCACCCGGCCGTTCCAGCGACTGTTCCAGAAGCGTGACCACACCCCGGCCGAGCTGGTGCTGGTGGCAGCTATCTTCTGTCTGTTCGCGGTGTTCAGCACCTACACCGGCATTCCGGTGGAGGGGGCCCTCATCAACGTGCGGATCATCGCCATCATCTCGGGCGGCATCCTGTTCGGCCCCTGGGTCGGCATTCCGGCCGGAGTCATCTCGGGGCTGCACCGTTATCTCATCGACATGGATGGCCACACCTCCATTCCCTGTCTCATCGCCAGCATCATCGCCGGCCTGCTCGCCACCTGGCTGCACCTGCGCTGTCGCAAGTCGCGGCTCTGGCTCTATGGCATCCTGGCGGGGATGGCCTGCGAGGGGCTGACCATGCTGCTTATCTGGCAACTGACCGAGCCCCATGCGGTAGGTGTGGAGATTGTCAGTCATATTGCCTACCCGATGATCGCCGGGGCGCTCTGTATCGGGCTCATCATCAAGCTGGTGCAGGACCTGGACGACGAGAAGGAGCTGATTGCCGCCAAGCAGGCCAAGCTGGCGCTCGACATCGCCAACAAGACGTTGCCGTTTTTCCAGAACATCGATCGCCACTCCCTTAGCCAGGTGTGCGGCATCATTCGCAGCGAGATCAGCGCCGATGCGGTGGCCATCACCGATACCCGCGACGTGCTGGCCTATGTGGGGGTGGGCAAGGATTACTACGAGCTGGACGAGCACCACGCCATCAGCGACATGACCCACAGAGCGGTGCTGCTGGACCAGATCATCATCAACAACGATCTGCGCCAGTATCACCTCTCCGATTTCCACTCGGTCATCATTATTCCGCTGCGGGAAAACGGCGCCGTCAGCGGCACCCTCAAGATCTACTATCGCCGCACCCACAGCATCACCAGCTCCCTCAAGGAGATGGCGGTGGGTCTCTCCCAGCTCATCTCCACCCAGATGGAGGTGTCGCGCATCGAGCAGCTCAAGGAGATGACCCGCAAGGCGGAGTTCACCGCGCTGCAGAGCAAGATCAACCCCCACTTCCTGTTCAACGCCCTCAATGCCATCTCGTCGCTGATCCGCATCCGTCCACAGCAGGCACGCCAGCTGATCGCGAATCTCGCGGATTACCTGCGCTACAACCTCAACAAGGGGGACACCCTCATCGACATCCAGGAGGAGCTGCAGCAGGTGCGCGACTACGTGGCCATCGAGCAGGCCCGCTTCGGCGACAAGCTGGAGGTGGTGTTCGAGGTGGACGACGTGCATATCCAGGTGCCGAGCCTGCTGTTGCAGCCGTTGGTGGAAAACGCCATCCTGCACGGCATCCAGCCCCGCAGTGCGCCGGGTCGGGTCACCATTGAGGTGAAGCAGCTGGCGGGCGGCATCCGGGTCGCGGTGCGCGACACCGGCTACGGCATCAGCCAGGCGGTGATCGACGGGGTCGCCGCCGGTCGGGTGGAGAGCCGCAGCATCGGTCTGATGAACGTGCATCAGCGGGTCAAGCTGCTCTATGGCGACGGCCTGCACCTCAAGCGGCTGGAGCCGGGGACCGAAGTCTGTTTCTATCTGCCTGATCAGGAGGCAATGCCATGCTGAAAGCGATCATTGTGGAAGACGAATGTTTGATACGGGAGGAGCTGGCCTCTCCTGTGCTCCTTATGGGGGCAATGTCATGCTGAAAGCGATCATTGTGGAAGATGAGTATCTGGCCCGCGAGGAGCTGGCCTTTCTGGTGGGGCAGCACAGCAACATCGAGATAGTGGCGAGCTTCGAAGACGGGCTGGAGGCGTTCAAGTATCTGCAGGATCACGAGGTGGACGTGGTGTTTCTGGATATCCAGATCCCCGCCATCGACGGCCTGCTGCTGGCCAAGAACCTGCACAAGTCCAGCCACCCGCCCCACATCGTCTTCGTCACCGCCTACAAGGAGTTTGCGGTGGAGGCGTTCGAGCTGGAGGCATTCGACTACATCCTCAAGCCCTACAACGAGCCGCGCCTCATCAATCTGCTGCAAAAGCTCGAACTGGCGGGCAAGTCCCAGCCCCAGGGTGCGGAGTCCGGGACGCCACAGAACCGCACCGTCAATCTGGTGAAGGGGGAGCGCATCATCGTCACCCCCTGCGAGCAGATCTACTACGCGGAAGCGGACGAGAAGCTGACCCATGTCTACACCCGTACCGATCGCTACGTGATGACCATGACCCTCAGCGAGTTTGTCAGCCGGCTGCCGGCCGAGGGGTTCTTCCGCTGCCACCGTTCCTACTGCGTCAACATCAACAAGATTCGCGAGATAGTGCCCTGGTTCAACAGCACCTATCTCATCCGGCTCCATGACCTGCCGTTCGAGGTGCCGGTCAGTCGCAGCAACATCAAGGCATTCCGTCAGCTGATGCGGCTCTGATTGTCATTCATTCCCGCCGATCTGCATTTCATGCCGTAATCGGTCGGCGGGAGCGGCGTCTTGCCTATAGTGGCCCCAGTTTCCTTAAGGCCATTCCTCGAGACGCATCATGACCAGAGAGCTGAATCGCACCCGCTACCTCACCCTGTTGGGGACCATCATCACCCAGTTCGCACTGGGATCCGTTTACACCTGGAGCCTGTTCAACGCCCAGCTTTCCGACAAACTGGACGAGCCGGTCAGCCAGGTCGCCTTCGCCTTCGGGCTGCTCAGCCTCTCCCTGGCGGTGGCCTCCTCCCTGGCGGGCAAGCTGCAGGAGCGCTTCGGGGTGCGCAACGTCACCCTGGGCGCCGGCGTGCTGCTCGGCATCGGCTTCTTCCTCACCGCTCATGCCAGCAACCTGGCGATGCTTTACCTCTGCGCCGGCATTCTGGTCGGTTTTGCAGACGGTACCGGCTACCTGATGACACTCTCCAACTGCGTGAAGTGGTTCCCGGAGCGCAAGGGGCTCATCTCCGCCTGCTCCATCGGTGCTTATGGCCTCGGCAGCCTCGGCTTCAAGTACATCAACCTGCTGCTGCTCTCCAGCAACGGCCTTGAGACCACCTTCCAGCTGTGGGGGCTGATCGCCATGTCCATGGTGCTGGTGGGTGGCATGCTGATGAAGGATGCGCCCAAGCAGGCCGCCGCCGTGCAGCAGAGCGAGAGCCGCGACTTCACCCTGGCCGAGGCGATGCGCAAGCCCCAGTACTGGATGCTGGCTCTGATGTTCCTCACCGCCTGCATGAGCGGTCTCTACGTCATCGGCGTGGCCAAGGACATCGGCGAGAAGATGGTGGGCCTGCCGGCCGTGGTCGCCGCCAACGCCGTCGCCATCATCGCCATGGCCAACCTGGGCGGCCGGCTGGTGCTGGGCATCCTCTCCGACAAGATGTCCCGTATCCGGGTCATCACCATCGCCCAGTTGATTACCCTGGCGGGCATGGCGCTGCTGCTGTTCGTGCAGCTCAATGCCAACTTGTTCTTCGTGGCAGTGGCCTGTGTAGCCTTCAGCTTCGGCGGCACCATCACCGTCTACCCCTCGCTGGTGAGTGACTTCTTCGGCCTCAACAATCTGACCAAGAACTACGGCGTCATCTATCTGGGCTTTGGTCTGGGCAGCATCATCGGCTCCATCGTGGCCTCCCTGTTTGGCGGCTTTATGGCGACTTTCAACCTCATTTTGGTGTTGCTGGTGGTGGCCCTGGTGCTCTCCCTCACCATCCGCCTGCCGGCTCCTGTTGCGGCTGTCGACAGGGCTTGATCCCTCTCGCTTCTCAAGTCATAAAAAAAGACCCGGGCCTTGGCCCGGGTCTTTGCATGTCAAGGGGTGGACTCAGCGTGGGGGCAGACCCAGCAGGGCGCGCAGCTGGTGCGCGGTGGCCTCGACCGCCGGCCAGTCGCGGCCAGTGACGGTGACGTGGCCCATCTTGCGGCCGGGGCGGGCCTCACCCTTGCCATAGAGGTGAAGGTGGACCCCGGGCAGGGCCAGAGCGCCGGCCCAGTCCGGCGTGCCGTCTTGCCACAGATCCCCGAGCAGGTTGAGCAGGATGGCGGGCTGAACCTCAGCCTGTACCGGCAACGGCAGATCGCACAGGGCGCGCACCTGCAACTCGAACTGGCTGCAACCGGCGTTGTCGATGCTGGGGTGGCCCGAATTGTGGGGCCGGGGGGCCATCTCGTTGACCAGCAGCTCACCGCCGACCAGGAAGAACTCCACCGTCAGCACGCCCACATAGTCGAGGGCGGCGATGATGTGCTCGGCGATGCGCTGGGCCTCGCGCTCCAGGGCGGGCACATTGGCCGGGGAGCGGGTCTGATCCAGGATGCCGCCGCTGTGCCAGTTCTGCACCAGGGGCAGTGCACTGATGGCACCGCTCGGACTGCGGGCCAGGGTGAGGGCAAACTCCCCCTCCAGCGGCAGGCGCTTCTCCAGCACGCAAGGGACACCGCTGGCGGCCAGGGCCGCTGGCAATTCGCCCGCATTGTGGATAGTCCACTGCCCCTTGCCATCGTAGCCCTCGCGGGCGGTCTTGAGGATGGCGGGGAAGAGGTCGCTTGGCAGAGCGGGCAGCGGCTCGCCGGGCAGCAGGGTCAGGTTCGGGGCGACCGGTACGCCGGCGCGGGTCAGGAAGGCTTTCTCTTCCCGGCGATCCTGACAGACACGTACTGCGCTCGCGGCCGGGCGCACCGGCTTGTACTGCTCCAGCAGGGCCAGGGAGGCGGCGGGCACGTTTTCGAACTCGCAGGTGATGGCGTCGCAGCGGCTGGCCAGATCGCGCAGGGCATCGGCATCGTCATAGGCGGCCACAATCTGCTCGTCGGCGGCTGCACCGGCGATGCTGATGGGGTCCGGGTCCAGCACGATCACCTTGTAGCCGAGACGGTGGGCAGACATCACGAAGTAGCGGCCGAGCTGGCCGCCACCGAGCATACCCAAAGTGGCGGGGGGCAGTATCATGCCGGCTCCTCCAGGGTGAGCGCCAGCACCCGGTCGCGCTCCTTGGCGCGGAAGCCGTCGAGCTGCTGGTGATAACGGGGAGCGTCGCCATCTTGGGCGACAGAGAGCAGGGACACGGCGAACAGACCGGCATTGGCGGCACCCGCCTCGCCGATGGCGAAGGTGGCGACCGGCACGCCCTTGGGCATCTGCACGATGGAGAGCAGGGAATCCATCCCCTTGAGCTGGCGGGTGGGGATGGGCACGCCCAGCACCGGGATCGTGGTCTTGGCGGCCAGCATGCCCGGCAGGTGAGCGGCACCGCCGGCGCCGGCGATGATGGCGCGCAGACCGCGATCGCGCGCACTGGCGGCATATTCAAACAGGAGATCCGGGGTGCGATGGGCGGATACGACGCGCGCTTCATAGGGCACGCCGTGCTCCTTGAGGATGCGGGCGGCGGCCTGCATCACGGGCCAGTCAGAGTCGGAGCCCATTACCAGGCCGATCATAGGGGGGGTCGTCATTACGGCTTCCTCGGATGTCAAACGTTTGCCGCATGTTACCAAAAAGCCGTGGGATCTGGCTCAACATTTCTTGTGTTTGACCCGCTCGAATGACGGTCAACGAGCCTCAAGGTACGAGAGGGGGCGAGGATCTGCGCCACTTGGCACCGGCTTTGGGTAAAAACGACATTAGAAATCCAGATGGCTATACATCCAAGGCGGCTCTGCCTATAATCCCCCCGCTTTGGCGCATCATGCTTAAAAGGGAATCCGGTGAGAATCCGGAGCTGGCGCGCAGCGGTAAGGGGGAACGAAGCGACATCAGGGCACTGCCGTCAGGTGGGAAGCCGTCGCCGTAGGCCATCAGCCCCCAAGCCCGAAGACCTGCCAAAGTTCGTATTTCGGGCCGAGAGAAACCGGCCACGAAGTAGATGCTTACGCGAACTTAAGGATCTCTCATGTCCAAGACATTATTGGCGGCTGCCCTGTTGCCAACGGCGGCCTTTGCCCAACAACTGACCATCCCCGTCAATCCCACCATGGTGGTGACCGCTACCCGTTTCGCCCAGCCTGCCTCCAGTGTGCTGGCTCCCGTCAACGTGGTGACCCGTGACGAGATCGATCGCCTGCAAGCCCAGACCGTGACAGACGTGGTCAAGACCCTGCCCGGCGTGGAAGTGGTCAGCAACGGCGGCCGTGGCCAGCTCAGCTCGCTGCGGGTACGTGGTGGCACCTCTTCCCAGACCCTGGTGCTGGTGGACGGGGTGCGTAGCGCCTCTCTGACCGCCGGGATGACCGAGCTCAACAACCTGCCCCTCAACCAGGTGGAGCGGATCGAATATATCCGCGGTGCACGCGCCACTATTTATGGGTCCGATGCCATCGGTGGGGTCATCAACATCATCACTCGCCCGGACCAGGGGACCAATCAGCACAAGTTCAACCTGGGCGCGGGCTCCCACAAGCAGCGTCAGGCTGCCTTCAGCAGCGCCAGCCAGGTGGGTGATGCGGGTCAGATCAAGGTCGCTGGTGGTTTCGATGACGAGACCGGCTACAACGTGCACCCCATCGCCGGGGTGAACGATGGCGACAAGCATGGCCACCGGGGTTATAACGCCATGGTGGATTATCAGCAGGCGCTGGCCAGCAACTGGGATCTGTTCGGTACGACCCGCTGGTTCCGCAACATTGCCCAGTACGACAGATCCTCTGCCGCTTCCGCCTGGGGCCCGGCGTTTCATCAACGCAACGAGACCTGGACCGAGAACCAGAGCTACCAGATCGGCTCCCGCTATCATGACGAGCGCTACCTGAGCGAGCTGCGCGGCGCCTTCTCCAAACAGGATGCCTACGACTACCCGGATACCAGCGGCCGCGATCAGTCCGCTGATCGGCTCTATACCCGTCAATACACCCTGAACTGGGTCAACAGCGTCAAGCTGGACGAGAGCTGGGCCCTGGGGGGCGGCGCCGACTGGCAGCGCGACATGCTGGACGATAGTTCCCGCTCCTCTGGCGTCGCCTTCCCGAGTGACGCCGGTGAGCGTGACAACACCGGGCTCTATGCCCTGGCCCAGTTTGACAACCAGGTCTGGCAGGCCGAGCTGAGCGGTCGCAGCGATGACAACGAGCAGTTCGGACGTCACAACACCTGGCAAACCGGCGCTGGCTGGCGCTTCGTTGAGGATTATCGCCTCAGTGCCCGTTACGGCACCGGTTTCCGTGCCCCCTCCTTCAACGATCTCTACTACCCGGGGTCCGGCAATCCTGACCTGAAGCCGGAAGAGTCGAAAAGCCACGAGTTGATGCTGGACGGACAGACCGCTGGTGTGGAGTGGCGCTTGACCGGTTATCGCAACGACTTCGAGCAGATGATCCAGTGGGCACCGGACAGCCAGGGCATGTGGACGCCGCAAAACGTCGGCAAGGCGCGGATTGAAGGGGTTGAGCTGGAAGGGGAGTTCGAGACCGGTTGGCTGAGCCATCGCGTTTCCGCCGAATACAAGGATCCCAAGGACAAGGTCACCGACAAGCAGTTGCAGTTGATCTCCCGCAAGGGGGCCAAGTGGGTGAGCCAGGCGCAGTGGCAGCAGTTCGATGGCTCCCTGAGCTGGATCTACCAGGGTGAGCGTTATGGTGACGCGGCCAATACCACCCAGCTGGGCGGCTACAGCGTGTGGAACCTGGCGGTGGGCTACCGGGTTGCACCGTCCTGGAAGGTCTCCGGCAAGATCAGCAACCTGCTGGGCAAGGAATACCAGACCTCGGTGGGTTACCCGGCTGACGAGCGTGCCTACTATGTGACGGTGGACTACGCACTCTGATCCCCTTGTCTGGATCTGAAAAATCAGGGGCCCTGCCATTGGCAGGGCCTTTTCTATTGGCGCCGGGCGGGAGTATGATCGCGGCCTCGCATTCAAGGGGGAGCTCAGGTGGCCAATATTCTCGTGTTCGACTCCGGTATGGGCGGTCTGACTGTCTATGGGGAGATCCGTCGCGCTCTGCCGGAGCACAACTATTTCTACAGTTTCGACAATGCCCACTTTCCCTATGGCGAGCTGAGTGAGGCTGCCCTCATCGAGGCTTGTACCGGACTGGTCAGCCACATGGTGGCCGAGCACGCCATCGATCTGGTGGTGATCGCCTGCAATACCGCCAGCACCATTGCCCTGCCATCCCTGCGCACCGCACTCAGCATTCCTGTGGTCGGCGTGGTCCCCGCGATCAAGCCTGCCGCCGCCCTGACCCGTAACGGCTACATCGGTCTGCTGGCAACGCCCGGCACCGTCAGCCGTGACTATACCCATGAACTCATCGCCCAGTTCGCCCCGGGCAAGCATGTGCTGCTGAAGGGGGCCACCGAACTGGTTATCGAAGCCGAGCGCAAGCTGGCGGGGTTGCCGGTCAATATGGCCCTGCTCAGAGAGGTGCTCGCAGACTGGATGGAAGGGGAGGAGAGGCCGGATACCCTGGTGCTGGGATGTACCCACTTCCCCTTGCTCAACGAAGAGATCAAACAGCTGATGCCGGAATGCCAACTGGTCGATTCGGGTCTTGCCGTGGCAAGGCGGGTGGCGCATCTGCTTGCGACACTGCCGGTCCAGGCGCCTGGCGAGGGGACGGGACGTGCCTACTGCACGCGACTGGATGCTGGGGCCCAGAAACTGACAGCCCCCTTGCAAGCTTGGGGGCTGTCGTCACTCGAAGAAGTGGTGTACTGAATATCAGGCGTCGACGTCGTTGACGTCCTTCTCATCCCGGTCCCGCTTGTCATTTGCTTCACGCACTTTCAGGGTGCGCTGCTGATACTCCTTGTCATTGAGCGCGGCGATGGCCTTGGCCGCATCGGCGACAGGCATCTCCACAAACCCGAAGCCCCTGCGTTTGCCGGTGGCCTTGTCCTTCATCAGACGAACTGACAGTACCTGACCTTGCTCGGCAAAGAGTTCGCGCACCGCAATCTCGTTGGCGCGATAGGGCAGGTTGCCTACATATAAGGTACAGGTCTCCTGGCTGGTCGCCTGTTCGAGGGCGGTGGCAGGCGCACGGTTAAGGAAGAGCGGTACCACGAAACCGCCAATGGCCAGACCGGCGGCAAAAATGACTTCGACTTTCAGAGAGAACTGCAGGGCCTGGGCAACCAGATAGCCGAGCAGCGCCAATACCAGAGCAAGAACTGCTGCCTGCACATAAACGGGAAACTTGGATAAATTCATCTTTAAAGACCTTTTGTAAATGAAAGCAAAAAAGGTGCAACACTCTATTCACCTTCATGGTAACCAGCTTTACGACCAGACGCTACCATGGACCACTTGAGGCAAATTATCCGCTTCAGTATGGCATTCCTTCAGCCAGGAAGATCCTGATAAATGCCAATAAAAGAGGGCTGAAATCATCAGCTTGTGGATAACATTGTATATATACACTGGGTAAGTTGTTTCTAACTGGATAATTTGAAGTTTCCGTGACTTTCTTCAAAAATTCCCTTGTCATCGTAACCGGCCTCCCTATAATGCGCCCCTACCAGCACGGCGGACCACGCCAACCTGATGAGCCAGCTTCCTTAGGAAGTGGCGCCGAAAGAAAAGCGAAAACAACCGCTTGACTTTCGAAGTGAGGAGCGTAAGATGCGCCTCCTCAACGCGATAAGCGTGACGCTCTTTAACAATTTGAATCAAGCAATCTGTGTGGGCACT
>NZ_JAPDBP010000014.1:116955-130430 GCF_027705305.1 Aeromonas sp. QDB17 | reverse complement strand
CGTTTTGTTATCCGGTTTGAAGCCGTATGACCACTCCCTTTTGTGGGCAACTGTCAGGTGAATACCATCTCCATACACATTAGGCCTCGCAATGCAGAATCCCCGATGCGGTACATCGGGTTCTGAGTGCCAGAAGTTAACTGAAAACATGTAAACGGACTTCAGGATTTCAGGCCCGCTCTTCGGTCAGGGGGCTGACACTCAGCACGGGGGCGGCATCGATGCCGTCGGCATTCATCATGGCGGAGATGCGTTGCAGAGATGAGAGCAACAACCCCTGCTCCCAGTTCTCCAGCGCCTGAAAGCGTTGAATGAAACTCTCCTGCAAGGGGGTCGGAGCCTGGGCAAGCAGGGCGCGTCCCGCGTCAGTGAGCGTCGCATGCACCTTGCGTTTGTCGGTTTCGCTGCGAATGCGCTGTACCAGCTGGCGGCTCTCCAGCCGGTCCATGATGGTGGTGGCGGTGGCCTGGCTCATGTTGGTGTGATCCGCCAGCTGGCGCATGGAGATCTGGCCAAGCTCGTCGATCCCCTTGAGCAGCAGGAGCTGGGGCGAGGTCAGGCCGGCCTCCTTGATCAAACGCTTGGAGTGCATGTCGATGGCACGGATGATCTGGCGCAGGGCGATCAGCACTTCATCATGTTTTTCCATGGGGTCTGGGTCATCGCAGGGCTGTGGAGAGGCGCGAAATTCTCCGCCTAATCCATAACAAGGTCAATATGGTTTTGGATGTAATGGTTTTAGCTCTAATGAATATTGTGTTAGGTTATCGGACAATTGCCCCATTCCAACCCGATATTTGAGGAGTGAAATCATGCATGACGACCTGGATATCAAGTCCCTGGTTGCTGACCTGCGTGTGGTCAGAGTTCGCTATGAACTGCCGGACACCGCAGCATTTGTGCGTTATCAACCTGCCTATGACGAGGACCCCAACAACCTCAAGGTACACCACTACGATGGTGAGCTGCCGCTCTCTTGTAGCAACACAGGTTCTTTCAGTCTAAAGGAGTTGGTCAATGAGTTGCGCTATGCCTATGTGCTGGTTCACCTCTTCCCCGACGAGAGTGCCATGAACTTTTATCTGGCGGGTCTGGACAATGGGCTGGCACAGCTCGAGTTCATCGGTGGCTCCTATGACTTCAACCGCCTCTGGATCACCAGCGGTGTCTCCAATCTGGGGGTGCCGATGGCTATCTTCCTTGGCAAACGCCACGCAGTGAACGGTCAGCCGTCGGTGACCCTGGTGGATCACCGTGAGCAGGTTGCAGGTCGTCTGGCCTATCGCGCCATCGGCGGTGCCGGCGATCACGTGGGTGAAGACTTTTTCAACAACGACTAAGGAGGCCCGATGCGAGCAACCAAAGGGCTTTTGAAAGGCCTCAATCCCACCATGGCCATGACGGCCCTCACCGTCGTGACCCTCTTCCTGCTGTTCGGCGTCTTTGATCCGGATACCGCAGGCACCTGGTTTACCGGGGCCAAGGACACCATCATTGCTGGCTTCAAGTGGTATTACATCCTGGTGGTCGCCCTGTTCCTGTTCTTCGCCGTCTACTTGATGTTCAGCCGCTTTGGCAGCATCCGGCTGGGCGACGACGACCAGGTACCGGAGTTTGGCTACTTTGCCTGGTTCTCCATGCTGTTCAGCGCAGGCATGGGCATAGGCCTGGTGTTCTGGAGCATCGCCGAGCCCATGTATCACCTGCAGGGCAACCCCTTCATCACCGAAGGCATGACGCCGGAAGCGGCCCAGATCGCCATGCGCCTCACCTTCTTCCACTGGGGTCTGCACCCCTGGGCCATCTATGTGATCGTCGGCCTGTCACTGGCCTTCTTCAGCTACCGGCGCAAGTTGCCGCTGGCCATCCGCTCCGTGCTCTATCCCATTCTTGGCGATCGCATCTACGGCTTCTGGGGCCATGCCGCCGATGTGCTGGCGGTGTTCGGTACCGTGTTCGGGGTGGCGACCTCCCTTGGGCTGGGTGTCTCCCAGATGAATACCGGCCTCAACCAGATGTTCGGCATGGGCGTGTCACAAGCGAACCAGCTCTGGCTCATCGGTGGCATCAGCCTGATTGCCACCCTGTCGGCCATCTCCGGTGTCGGGCGCGGGGTGAAGATCCTCTCCGAACTCAATATCTGGTTGAGCGTGTTCGTGCTTGGCCTCTTCCTGGTGCTGGGGCCGACCACCTACATCCTCAACGCCTATGTGCAGAACATCGGTGATTACCTGCAGAACATCGTCAAGCTGAGCTTCTGGACCAATACCGAAGCCAACGGTACCTCGGCCTGGCAGTCTAGCTGGACCGCATTTTACTGGGGCTGGTGGATCGCGTGGGCACCCTTTGTCGGCATGTTCATCGCCCGCATCTCCAAGGGCCGCACGATTCGTGAATTCGTGCTCGGTGTTCTGCTGGTGCCCTCCCTGCTCGGCATGTTCTGGCTCACCGTGTTCGGCGGGACTGCCATGAACCTGGAGCTGTTCGGTGGCGGCGGCGTGGTGGAAGCGGTCAATCAGGATGTCACCATGGCGCTCTACAAGACGGTGGAACTCCTGCACTGGGAGACCTTCGGCTGGATTGCCAAGGGGGTGCTGACCCTGCTTATCTGCACCTACTTCATCACCTCCAGCGACTCGGGCACGCTCGTGATTACGACGCTGCTCTCCATCGGCGACCAGGATCCCCCGGTGCTGCACCGCGCCATCTGGGGGCTGGGGCAGGGGCTGGTCGCGGCCATTCTGCTGGTCTCCGGCGGGCTTGCCGCCCTGCAGGCCGCCAGCATCATCGCCGCGCTGCCCTTCTCGGTCATCATGCTGGCCATGTGCTACTCCCTGATGCAGGGGCTCAAACAGGAGAGCCAGCACCAGTTCGAATACAGGCAGAAGCTCAAGCGCCATCCGGGGTCGGTCAATCTGAGCCTGATGGATCGCATCGGTCCGGGCTGATGACAGGTTCGGTCAAACGAAAGGGGAACCTCGCGGTTCCCCTTTTTCATGCCTGTTCGGCGGTCGGTAGCTACAGCATCTGCTTGAGTCGATAGAGCAGGTCAAGGGCCTGTCGCGGGGTCAGCTCGTCCGGGCGTACTGCTGCCAGCTCCTCCACCACAGGATGGGGTTGCGGGGCGAGAGTGACCGGAGCCGGACGGCTTTCGCCGGCGGCCACCGGAGTTGCACTCTCCAGCTCATGCAGTTTGTGGCGGGCCTGGTGGATCACCGATTTCGGCACCCCGGCCAGTGCGGCAACCTGCAGGCCGTAGGATCGGCTGGCCGCGCCTTCCTGTACTGCGTGCATGAAGGCGATGGTGTCGCCGTGCTCCACCGCATCCAGGTGGACGTTGGCCAGCCCGCTCATCAGCTCGGGCAGGCGGGTCAGCTCGAAGTAGTGGGTGGCGAACAGGGTGTAGGCGCCAATCTTGCTTGCCAGCTGCTCGGCGCAGGCCCACGCCAGGGAGAGGCCGTCGTAGGTGCTGGTGCCGCGGCCAATTTCGTCCATCAGCACCAGACTGCGGGCGGTGGCGTTGTTGAGGATATTGGCGGTTTCGGTCATCTCCACCATAAAGGTGGAGCGGCCGGAGGCGAGATCATCCGACGCTCCGATGCGGGTGAAGATGCGGTCGATGGGGCCGATGCGGGCGCTGTCGGCGGGCACGAATGCGCCGATATGGGCCAGCAGCACGATGAGTGCGGTCTGGCGCATGTAAGTGGATTTACCGCCCATGTTGGGGCCTGTGATGATCAGCATCCGCCGCTCCCGCTCCAGCCGTATCGGGTTGGCGATAAAGGGGTCGGTCATCATCTGCTCCACCACCGGATGGCGGCCCGCCTCGATCAGGATCTGATCCTCATCGATCAAGGTGGGGCAGCGATAGTCGAGGGTCTCTGCCCGCTCCGCCAGGTTGGCCAGCACGTCCAGCTCCGCCAGTGCGGCAGCAGACTCCTGCAGATCGCCGAGGTGCGGCAGCAGGGCGTCGAGCAGCTCTTCATAGAGACGTTTTTCCAGCGCCAGCGCCTGGGCCTGGGCGGTGAGCACCTTGTCCTCGTACTTCTTCAGCTCGTCGATGATGTAGCGCTCGTTGTTTTTCAGCGTCTGGCGGCGGATGTAGTGGGCCGGCACCAGGTGGCTGTTGGCGCGGCTCACCTCGATGTAGAAGCCGTGCACCTTGTTGTAGCCCACCTTGAGGGTGTTGATGCCGGTGAGCGCCTTCTCCCGCTCCTCGATGCGGGCCAGGCTGGCGGTGGCGCCATTGGCCAGATCCCGCAGCTCGTCCAGATCAGTGTTGAACCCTTCACGGATGACGCCGCCATCGCGGATGAGCACCGGCGGCACCTCCATCACGGCACGCTCCAGCAGGTCGAACAGCTCGGGGAAGGTACTTGCCCGCTCGCGCAGCTGCTGCACCGCCTCGTGCTCGCTCTCCGCCAGTAGACGCTGCAACTCGGGCAGCTGAGCAAAAGCCTGCCGCAGCCGGGTCAGATCGCGCGGGCGGGCCGAGCGCAAGGCGAGGCGCGCCAGCACCCGCTCCACGTCGCCGACCTGGCGCAGCAAACCGCCCAGCTCGTCGTAAAGGTTCTGTTCGATGAGCTCCTTGATGGTGCTCTGGCGACCTTTGAGGATCACCCGATCGCGGATCGGCTGGTGGATCCAGCGCTTGAGCAGGCGGCTGCCCATCGGCGTGGCGGTGCAATCGAGCACGGCGGAGAGGGTATTGTCGTGACCGCCGGCCAGATTCTGGGTCAGCTCCAGATTGCGGCGGGTGGCGGCATCCATGATGACCGCATGATCGGGCTGCTCCAGGCGCACGCTGCGAATGTGGGGCAGGGCGGTGCGCTGGGTGTCTTTCACGTACTGCATCAGGCAGCCGGCGGCGCACAGGGCGGTCTCGCTCTGCTCGACGCCAAAGCCCACCAGATCCTGGGTGCCGAACTGCTGGCACAAGAGCTTGCGGGCGGTGCCGAGCTCGAACTCCCACTCCGGGCGGCGGCGCAGACCGCGGCGACCCTCGACATGGTGCAGGAAGGCGAACGATTCGGGGTAGAGCAGCTCCGCTGGATTGGTGCGTTGCAGCTCCGCCAGCAGGGTCTCTTCTTTCTCGAACTGGTTGATGAAGAAGCGTCCGGAGCCGATGTCCATGGTGCCGTAACCGAAGCGGCGGCCATCGTGGTAGACGGCGGCGATCAGGTTGTCCTGCCGCTCGCTGAGCAGCGCCTCGTCGGAGACGGTACCCGGGGTGATGATGCGAATGACCTTGCGCTCCACCGGCCCCTTGCTGGTGGCGGGGTCCCCCACCTGCTCGCAGATGGCGGCCGATTCGCCGAGCTGTACCAGCTTGGCGAGATACCCCTCGATGGCGTGATAGGGCACCCCGGCCATCGGGATGGGGCTGCCGGCCGACTGGCCGCGCTTGGTCAGGGAGATGTCGAGCAGCTGGGAGGCCTTGCGGGCGTCGTCGTAGAAGAGCTCGTAGAAGTCACCCATGCGATAGAACAGCAGGATCTCCGGGTTTTCGGCCTTGAGAGTCAGATACTGCTGCATCATGGGGGTGTGGGCGCTCAAGTTGGCGCCTGGCGCTTGGTATTGTGCTGTCATGTGCTATTCCAGAAGGTGCTCTTGCGGGCAAACGTCTGCCGTCATGGGTCTGAATCTGGGGGCCATTCTACATGCTCGAGGCAAGATGGTGAGGAGGAATCTCCGTCTTGGGGGCAAAGCCGGCATCCCGTCGCGGATCTGTGCATCCGGATCATGCTGACCAGAGTGGCCTGGGGGGAGCCTGGCCCAGAAGAGGCATGGGGGAGGAGAAATAGCATCCCCGCACGGATGCGGGGATGGGAGAGACGGGGAGAGTGTCCCCTCAGTACATGGCTTCGCCGCCGCTCAGCATTTCGTGCAGTTTGGCTTTCTGCTCGGGCGTCAGCACCCGGCTCACCTCGAAGAGGTAGTGGGCGCGATGGTAGCGGGCCTCGGCCTGTACGTCGCTGATGGTCTGCAACTGCTTTCTCGCCGCCACTTCATCCCATTTGCCGGACTTGATCATGTTGACGATGACGTCCTGGCCAATTGCGTCGAGCTTGATTGAGCCCAGCTCCCTGGTGGCCTGCTCGCGCAGCCCCTTGATCTGCTCCACCTGGGCGCTGGAGAGGTTCAGCTCCTGGGCCAGGGAGGTCTCGCTCTGCAGCTCGGCGGTGCCCTCGGTGGCAAAGGCATGGGTGGCGATACACATTGCGAGGGCTGTCATGGCGACGTTGAACGGATGCTTCATCCGGCTTTCTCCTTGGTCTGATGGGATGGATACCGCATGCATGGCGGTGTTGGTACATGATAACGAGCAGCCATGTACTGGAGCTTAAGCGACGACAACTTGCTGACGCAGTGGCCCCGGGGTCGGTTGCCCGAGGGGCGGGGCAACTGCATAATAAGCGCCATATTTCGCCTGGAAGAGGCCGGAAGAGGACGCGATGATGGGACTTGAAGCAGAGATCTCCCGCTTATCCCGGGAACTGGGCGAGGCACTGCTGGCCAGAGGCTGGCTTGCCGCCACGGCGGAATCCTGCACCGGTGGCGGGGTTGCCACTGCCATCACGGATACTGTCGGCAGCTCGGCCTGGTTCGATCGCGGTTTTGTGACCTACACCAACGAAGCCAAACAGCAGATGCTCGGCGTCAGCATCGACAGCCTGTTGCGCCACGGCGCCGTCAGCGAACCCGTGGTGCTGGAGATGACCCGGGGCTGCCTGGCTCGCTCCGATGCGGGTATCTGCGTGGCCATCAGCGGTATCGCCGGGCCTGGTGGGGGCAGCGAGGAGAAACCGGTCGGCACTGTCTGGTTTGCCTGGGCAGATCGTACCGGTCGTCACCACTCCCTGCTTGCCCGTTTCGATGGGGATCGCCATCAGGTGCGCCAGCAGGCGGTCAGACAGGCCTTGTCCGGACTCCTGGCACTGCTCAAATAAATTGGGCTTGATACTGTATGCATAAACAGTATACTTAGCCCAACTTCACTTCTTACTCACGATTCCCAGCGGAGATTGGCATGGATCAGAACAAACAGAAGGCACTGGCGGCTGCGCTGGGCCAGATCGAAAAGCAGTTTGGCAAAGGCTCCATCATGCGTCTGGGCGACAGCAAGACCATGGATATCGAAGCCATCTCCACCGGCTCTCTCTCTCTGGACGTGGCGCTGGGGATCGGTGGTCTGCCGTGCGGTCGTATCGTCGAGATCTACGGTCCGGAATCGTCCGGTAAAACTACGCTGACCCTGCAGGTGATCGCCGAAGCCCAGAAGAAGGGCAAAACCTGTGCCTTCGTCGATGCGGAGCACGCACTGGATCCTATCTATGCCGCCAAGCTGGGCGTCAACGTCGACGACCTGCTCATCTCCCAGCCGGATACCGGTGAACAGGCACTGGAGATTTGCGACATGCTGGTGCGCTCCAATGCCGTCGACGTCATCATCGTCGACTCCGTGGCGGCCCTGACCCCGAAAGCGGAAATCGAAGGCGAAATGGGTGACTCCCACGTCGGCCTGCAGGCCCGACTGATGTCCCAGGCGCTGCGTAAATTGACCGCCAACATCAAGAACGCCAACTGCCTGTGCATCTTCATCAACCAGATCCGGATGAAGATTGGCGTCATGTTCGGCAGCCCGGAGACCACCACCGGTGGTAACGCTCTGAAGTTTTACGCCTCCGTGCGCCTTGACATCCGTCGTACCGGCGCCATCAAGGAAGGGGACGAGGTGGTCGGCAACGAAACCCGCGTCAAGGTCGTCAAGAACAAGGTGGCGCCACCCTTCAAGCAGGCTGAGTTCCAGATCTTCTATGGTGCCGGTATCTCCAAGGAGGGCGAGCTGGTGGATCTCGGCGTCAAGCACAAGCTGATCGACAAGGCGGGCGCCTGGTACAGCTACAACGGCGAGAAGATCGGCCAGGGCAAAGCCAACGTGATGAAGCTCTTCTCCGAAAACAAGGCACTGGCTGCCGAGGTGGAAGTGAAGCTGCGCGAGCTGCTGCTCTCTGGCGCCGCGCCGGTGGAAGAGAAGGCCACGGCTGCCGAATACGACGAGTTTGAAGCCGAAAACGAACAAGAGTTCGAATAAGGAATGAGGAAAGGCCGGGTTGATACCCGGCCTTGTTGTTTATGGCGGATGAATCAGTGAACGAAACGGGCGAGCCCGTCGAATTGACCTTTGAAGAGCAGCTGGCGGCCGCCCGTGCCTACGCCATGCGCAGTCTGGCCCGTCGCGAGAGTGCCGAGTCGGAGCTGGCCAGACGCCTGCGTCAGAAGGGATTCGAGGAGGAGGTGGTCGCCGTTGTACTCGACCATTGCCGTGGCTATGGCTGGGTCAATGACGATCGTTACGGTGCCATGGCGGTGCGGGCTGGTGCGGCCAAAGGCCATGGTCCGCTCAGGATCCGCTTCGATCTGCGCCGCAAGGGGCTGGATGACACCCAGATCGAGGCTGCCCTGGATCAACCCGAGCTCGACTGGTTCGAACTGGCGCTTGCGTTGTTGTCGCGTCGGGCAAAGGCGACCGACCTTGCCGACTTCAAACTGCGCATGAAGTGGCTCAAATATCTGATGGGGCGTGGTTTTACCCAGGAACAAGCCCGTTACGCCCTCTCAGCCATGCAAGGTGAGCAATAGTGGCGCGCCAAGGTTGAACACCTATGGGCAACGGGTGTGCGGTGCGGCTGGTGGGGAATATCAGCCCTTCGCCGGGTCTGTCGATGGCGGCCCTGTGGTCGAGCGAGGCATCCTGAAGCCGCCCTGTTGTGACGTCCTTGCGGGTGCTGCTGCCAAACGCTGGCCCCTTGGGGGCTATTTCACCCGCCAAGGGTCCCCACGTTTTACTTTACCTTGCAGAAAACTTACATTAATGCGGTTAAAAGTCCGTATTCGAATCAAGCAGGATTTTCCATGTACATGTCCACGTCAGAGATTCGCGCTGCGTTTCTCGAGTATTTCCGCACCCAGGGACACCAGGTTGTCTCTTCCAGCTCGCTGGTACCGCACAACGATCCGACCCTGCTGTTCACCAACGCAGGGATGAACCAGTTCAAGGACGTGTTCCTTGGCGCCGACAAGCGTGCCTATCACCGTGCCACCACGGCCCAGCGTTGCGTGCGGGCTGGCGGCAAGCACAATGACCTGGAAAACGTCGGCTATACCGCCCGTCACCACACCTTCTTCGAGATGCTGGGCAACTTCAGCTTCGGTGACTACTTCAAACAGGACGCCATCCGGTTTGCATGGGAATTCCTGACCGGTACCCTCAAGCTGCCCAAAGAGCGCCTGCTGGTGACCGTCTACGCGACTGACGACGAAGCCTTCGACATCTGGGAAAAAGAGGTCGGCGTGCCGGCCGATCGCATCGTGCGCATCGGTGACAACAAGGGTGCTCCTTATGCATCCGACAACTTCTGGGCCATGGGCGATACCGGCCCATGTGGTCCCTGCACAGAGATCTTCTACGACCACGGCGATCACATCTGGGGTGGCCCTCCCGGTTCACCGGAAGAGGATGGCGACCGCTTCATCGAGATCTGGAACGTGGTCTTCATGCAGTTCAACCGTCAGGCTGACGGCACCATGGAGCCGCTGCCCCGTCCGTCCGTGGATACCGGCATGGGTCTGGAGCGTATCTCCGCCATCATGCAGGGGGTGCACTCCAACTATGAGATCGACATCTTCCAGGCGTTGATCAAGAAGGCGGCCGAGATTGTTGGCACCACGGATCTGAGCAACCAGTCCCTGCGCGTCATCGCGGACCACATCCGTTCCTGCGCCTTCCTGGTGGCTGACGGTGTCATGCCCTCCAATGAAGGTCGCGGCTACGTGCTGCGCCGCATCATCCGCCGCGCCGTGCGTCACGGCCGCAAGCTGGGTGCTACCGACGTCTTCTTCTACAAGCTGGCTGCCGAGCTGGCCGTGCAGATGAAGGATGTGGCGGCGGAACTGATCGCCCAGCTGCCACTGGTCGAGCGAGTGTTGCGCATCGAGGAGGAGCAATTCGTCCGCACGTTGGACAGAGGTCTGCTGCTGCTGGAAGACGTCCTGGCTAACCTCGGTGATGCCAAGGTTATCCCGGGTGAAGTGGTGTTCAAGCTCTATGACACTTACGGCTTCCCGGCCGACCTGACCGCCGATGTGGTGCGCGAGCGCGAGATCGGCATCGACGAAGAGGGCTTCAAGGCCGAGATGGAGAAGCAGCGCGCCCGTGCGAAAGAGGCTTCCAGTTTCGGCGTGAACTACAACGACGTGCTGAAGCTCGATTTCGAGACCCCCTTTACCGGTTACAAACAGCTGAGCCAGAACACCCAGGTGGTCGGTATCTACAAGGATGGTGTCGAGGTCAATGGCCTTATCGCCGGTGAAGAGGCAGTGATCGTGCTGGCGGAGACCCCCTTCTATGCGGAGTCAGGCGGTCAGGTGGGTGACAGCGGAATCCTCAAGGTGGATGACGGCATCTTCGCCGTCACCGACACCCAGAAAGCGGGCAAGGCGATCATCCACAAGGGCTATCTGGAACTGGGTACCCTGGAGAAGGGAGCCGAGGTCGAGGCCGTGGTCGATGGCGACCGTCGTCAGGCCATCGCCCTTAACCACTCTGTGACTCACCTGCTGCACGCGGCCTTGCGCCAGGCGCTGGGTGAGCATGTGACCCAGAAAGGATCCCTGGTGGGCGCCGAGCGCATGCGCTTCGACTTCTCCCACTTCGAAGGGCTGACCATGGCGACCATTCGCCGGATCGAGGAGCTCGTCAACGCCCAGATCCGTGCCAACCACGAGGTGGCCACCCAGCTGATGGGGCTGGAAGAGGCCAAGTCAGCCGGTGCCATGGCGCTGTTTGGCGAGAAATATGAAGACGATGTGCGTGTGGTACGCATGGGCGACTACTCCACCGAGCTGTGCGGCGGTACTCATGCCAAGCGCACCGGTGACATCGGCTTCTTCAAGATCATCGCCGAGAGCGGCATCGCGGCTGGCGTGCGCCGTATCGAAGCGGTCACCGGCAAGAGCGCCATCGATCTGATGCACCAGCTGGGTGAACAGATTGAAGAGGCTGCCGCGTTGGTGAAGGGCGATCAGTTCTCCATCGCCGACAAGGTTCGTCAGGTACTGGACAAGGCCAAGATGATGGAGCGCGAGCTGGAACAGCTCAAGGCCAAGCTGGCGGCGCAGGCGGGTAACGACCTGCTGAGCCAGGTCATCGACATCAATGGCCAGAAGGTGCTGGTTGCAGCCCTGGAAGGGGTCGACCCCAAATCCCTGCGCGGCATGCTGGACGAGCTGAAGAACCAGATGAAATCCGGTGTCGTGCTGCTGGCAACCAGCAGTGATGGCAAGGTCAACCTGATCGCGGGCGTGACCAATGACCTGACCGGCAAGGTCAAAGCTGGTGAGCTGGTCAATCTGGTGGCCCAGCAGGTGGGTGGCAAGGGCGGTGGTCGTCCCGACATGGCACAGGCGGGTGGTACCCAGCCTGAGGCGGTGCCGGCGGCGCTGCAATCCGTTCACTCCTGGCTGGAAGAGCGCCTGTAAGCGGGCGAGGTGATCTGTGGCACTCTATGTACAGAAGTACGGTGGCACCTCGGTCGGCACGCTGGAGCGGATCGAGGCAGTTGCTGAGCGGGTTCAACTGACCCGTGCCCAGGGACATGACGTGGTGGTGGTGGTCTCCGCCATGTCGGGCGAAACCAACCGGTTGCTGGGCATGGCCCAGCAGCTGGACCAGGATGCCAACCGGCGCGAGATGGATGTGCTGATCTCCACCGGTGAGCAGGTCACCATTGCACTGCTGGCGATTGCGCTCAACAAGCGCGGTTGCCCCGCAGTCTCGATGACCGGTGATCAGGTCCGCATCCATACCGACTCCGCCTATGGCAAGGCACGCATCACCCGTATCGACACCGAGCAGGTGGAAGCCGCACTCGGTGCCGGCAAGGTGGTAGTGATTGCCGGTTTCCAGGGGCGCGATGAGCACAATGCCATCACTACCCTGGGCCGAGGGGGGTCGGATACCACCGCAGTGGCTGTGGCTGCGGCCATCAAGGCCGATGAGTGCCAGATTTTTACCGATGTGGACGGGGTGTATACCACGGATCCGCGCATCGAGCCCAAGGCGCGTCGCCTCGATACCATCACCTTCGAGGAGATGCTCGAGATGGCGAGTCTCGGAGCCAAGGTGTTGCAGATCCGTTCGGTCGAGTTCGCGGGCAAGTACCGCGTGCCGCTAAGGGTGCTGTCGAGTTTCGTCGACGGAGAGGGAACCTTAATCACATATGGAGGTGAGAGGATGGAAGCACCCCTGGTATCCGGCATTGCGTTCAATCGCAACGAGGCCAGCCTGACCATTCTGGGTGTGCCGGACAGGCCGACCGTGGCCGCGCAGATCCTGAATCCGATCAGCGACGCCAACATAGATGTCGACATGATAGTGCAGAACACCATGGGGGATGGCACCGCCGATTTCACCTTCACGGTGAATCGCGATGATTATCGCCGGGCCCGCGCCTTGCTGGAGGAGACCGCCAGCGAGCTGGGGGCCGCCTGCGTGCAGGGCAACGGAGAGATCGCCAAGGTCTCCATCGTCGGGGTCGGCATGTGGAATCATCCTGGTGTAGCGCGCACCATGTTCAAGGTATTGGGTGAGGAAGGGATCAACATGCAGCTGATCTCTACCTCTGAAATCAAGATATCCGTGGTGATTGACGAGAAGTACCTGGAGCTGGCCGTGCGTTCGTTGCACTCGGCGTTCGGGTTGGATCAAGAGCCTCATGAGCAGCCCTTGGGAAACAATCCCTGATTGATTTAGTTTCAACCATTTACCATATCGGTATCTTTGTAAGATAATGGCGCATATCGATATAAATACAAAACAGGATACAGGAGCAAGCGAATGCTTATTTTGACTCGTCGTGTAGGGGAAACCCTGATGATTGGTGACGAAGTAACCGTTACCGTACTGGGCGTAAAAGGGAACCAGGTTCGTATCGGTGTGAATGCACCGAAAGAGGTTTCCGTACACCGCGAAGAGATCTACATGCGGATACAGGCCGAGAAAGTCCCGGGCCAACCGAATTTCTAAGCCATTTCATGGCTGCCTGAAGGCGACATCCCGGATGTCGCCTTTTGTTTTTCAGGGGCCTGCAAATCGGCCTGCAGAGCGCGAAACTACTGGGTAAGTGTCGATATTGCTTGAATATTCCACTCTTTGGCCAAATGCTGAGCGAACGCTCTGTTTTCTCCAAAAAAGTGTTTGACTAAAAATCCCTGTGAAGTATTATCAGCCCCGCAAACGGAGAGGTGGCCGAGAGGCTGAAGGCGCTCCCCTGCTAAGGGAGTATGCGGCTTATACCCGCATCGGGGGTTCGAATCCCCCCTTCTCCGCCATTTTGCGCCCGTAGCTCAGCTGGATAGAGTACCTGGCTACGAACCAGGTGGTCAGAGGTTCGAATCCTCTCGGGCGCACCATG
>NZ_JAPDBP010000014.1:0-116949 GCF_027705305.1 Aeromonas sp. QDB17 | reverse complement strand
TAGCGCCCGTAGCTCAGCTGGATAGAGTACCTGGCTACGAACCAGGTGGTCAGAGGTTCGAATCCTCTCGGGCGCACCATGTTTCAAGCAGTGCAACAATTTATGAGCGCCCGTAGCTCAGCTGGATAGAGTACCTGGCTACGAACCAGGTGGTCAGAGGTTCGAATCCTCTCGGGCGCACCATATTTCAAGCAGTGCAACAAGTTGTGAGCGCCCGTAGCTCAGCTGGATAGAGTACCTGGCTACGAACCAGGTGGTCAGAGGTTCGAATCCTCTCGGGCGCACCATACAGACAGCCTCGACGTCAGTCGGGGCTGTTTTTTTATGGGCGATTTCCTCCTCCCCATCATGGGGTTGTCTCTCTCGTGTCCTTCTCCCTGACGCCCCCACGGGGGACGGTTCCCCCTGGCTGCACGTGCCCCTGGGTAACCACTCTCCACGTATCTTGCCTGGCAGGCTGCTGACGCATCCCGTGGCCGTGCCTGTGGATCTGGGTGCCCTTACCATAACGCACTATGCTGTGCGGGGCTGGCGCCCTCTGGCGGCCTGCTGAGGCATTTGGCGGGCAATAAAAAAGGATGCCGCGGCATCCTTTCATGTCTTCGTGGAAAGAATCAGCTTTTCAGCCACTTGCGGATGCGGTTGGCATCCCCGACAGGGGTGCGTTTGCCCACCGAGTTGAGCAGTACGATGGCGAGCTCCTGACGATCCGGTTTGGCACGCATCAGCAGGCAGCGGCCCGCTTCGTCGGTATAGCCTGTCTTGGAGAGGCGTACATCCCAGTCCGGGTTCTTCACCAGCGGGTTGGTATTGTTGAACATCAGGCTGTAGGCCGGCTTGTGAAAGCGCATCTCCCTGCTGGTGTCCTGGGTGAATTCACGGATCAGCGGCTGTCGATAGGCCGCAGAGAGGAGCTTGGCCAGATCCTGGGCGGTGGAGACGTTGCGGGTGGAGAGACCGGTGGAGTCATAGTAGCGGGTGTTGCGCATGCCGAGCTGTCTGGCCTTGTTGTTCATGGCGCGGATGAAGGCCTGGCGACCCCCCGGGTAGTGGCGGGCAAGCGCCGAGGCCATGCGGTTCTCGGAGGACATCAGCGCCAGATGCAGGGCGTCGCGGCGGCTGACCTGGGTGCCCATGCGCACCCGTGAATAGGTGTGCTTGATGTTGTCCCTGTCGTTCTGATCAATGGTCAGGGTCTGATTGAGGTTCTGGCGGGCATCCAGCACCACCAGCGCCGTCATCAGCTTGGTGAGGGAGGCGATGGGGCGCACCCGGGTGGGGTTTTTCTGATACAGGGTCTTGCCGGTGTTGACGTCCATCACCAGGGCACTGCCCGATTTGAGCTGCAGCTTGGCCGGGTCGGGGGTCGCCAGGGCTGTCTGCGAACCCAGCAGTCCCATCAATCCACCTACCAGCGCGATTGCGCGAATCCAACACCCCATACAACCAACTCCATCCACAGCGAAAAAAGGCGCTAGATTCACTCATTTTTGCCCCTGCTTTACAAGAGCGAGCAGGGGGAATTCGCCACTATTTTCCATAAAAAAGGGCCGCCTGTGGGCGACCCTGTGGTTTGTCTCACTCTCTGGAGATGCCGGGCTTGCGTCTGCTCCACCAGCGCCAGACCAGAGCGATGAGGCCGCCCACCAGCAGCACGACCGGCAGGTAGAGAATGACGCTGAGAAATTGGGACTCATACTGCGCGGCCAGCTTGGTGTGGCTCAGGTAGTAACCCAGCCCGACCAGGGGGCAGATCCACATGATGGAGCTGATCAGGTTGACCACCAGGAAGCGCCCCTGGGGGATCTCGTTGGCGCCGACGATATAGGGGTAGGCGGTACGCACGAAGGCGATGTAGCGGGCGGTGATCAGGGTGATGATGCCGTACTTGTTGAGCAGGTAATGCACCTTCTCCTTGTGTTTGTCATCGAGGTGGGACATCAGCCTGTGATACATCCGGGTGTGGCCGAGGAAACGCCCCTGCATGTAGCCAAGCCAGGTACCGACGAAGGTCGCCATGATCAGCAGCGGGACCACCGCCATCGGCAACACCCCCTGATAGATCAGCACGCCGGTCAGGATCAGCAGGGTATCCCCTGGCAGGAAGGCGGTGGGGATAAAGCCATTCTCGAGCACCAGGAAGGTCAGCAGGACGACATAGACCATGAAGACCATCTTGGGATCAGAGAGTGTCGCCAGATCCTGATGCATAAAGGCGTGAGCCAGGTGGTAAAACTGCTCCATACATGCAAACTCCGCAGGTTAGCTGGGTTGGTCGGTCAAGGGCATGGCAAGTACCTTGTCGATGCGCAGGCCGTCCATATCCACGATTTCCAGTTGCCACTGTTCCAGGGTGACCAGGTCTCCGGTCTGGGGAAGGCGGCCAAGGAGCAGCATGATAAGCCCTCCAAGGGTGTGATAGTGATGTTTTTCTTCTTCCGGCAGACGAACCAGCTCCAGACAGTCCTTCAATTCTGGCAGTGGAATGAGGCCGTCGAGCAGCCAGCTGCCGTCGGCGCGCTGGAAGGCCCAGTTGTCCTCCCCATCTTCCTGCTGGAAGTCGCCGGCCAGGGTTTCCAGCAGATCCTGCTGGGTGACCAGCCCCTGCAGCTCGCCATATTCGTCCACCACCAGCACCATGTGCTCGGAGTGGGTACGGAAGTGGTTGAGCAGCTCCAGGCCGTTGAGGGTCTCCGGCAGCAGGCTGCCGTCCTGGGTCAGCGCCGCCAGATCGATGGGTTCTCCCTTGATGTAGGCGTGCAGCACCTTGCTGACGTTGAGGATGCCGACGAGATCCGACAGGCTGCCGTCACAGACAGGGAAGAAGCTGTGGCGATACTCCACCAGACGTTGGAGGTTCACTTCCAGCGGCAGTGACAGGTCCAGATAGCGGATGTCGCTGCGCGGCACCATCAGGGAGGCCAGGCTGCGTTCGTCGAGGCGGAACACGTTGCGCAACATAGTGTGCTCATGGTCCTCGATCACCCCCGCTTCGGAGCCCTCCACCAGCATGGCGTGGATCTCCTCCTGAGTGACGTTGTTGCTGCTGCGCTGATCGACCCGCAGCAGCCGCAGGCTGGCGTTGGTGGAGGCGGAGAGCAACCAGACGAAGGGACGGGTCAGGGTCGCCAGCCAGAGCATGGGGCGGGCTACCAGACAGGCGATGCGCTCGGCGCTGAGCTGTCCGAGGCGTTTGGGCACGAGCTCCCCTACCACGATGGAGAGATAGGTGACCAGCACGACCACGATGACGGTGGCGAGCAGGCTGCTGCTCTTGGGGGAGAGCCCCCACTCCTGCAGCCAGAGTGCGAAGGGCTGGGCCAGCAGGGACTCGCCATAGATACCGTTGAGCAGGCCGATGCTGGTGATGCCGATCTGTACGGCGGAGAGGAAATGGGTCGGATCTTCCCCGAGCTTGAGAGCGATGGCGGCGGAGCGGCTCCCTTCGCTCGCCATTTTGGCGAGGCGTGCCTTGCGTGCCGTCACGATGGCGATTTCCGACATGGCGAAGACGCCATTGAGCAAAATCAATCCAAACAGGATCAATATTTCCATACTGCAGCAGCACTCCCGATAGAAAAGACCGCTGGCAGTGTAATGAATTTGCGGGCTCTGCGCTTGTGAAAGGAGGTGATTTGGCTCGTGAATTTTTGAATATCGCCCCGGCGGGAGGGATAAAACTGCGGGGCAGGAGAGGGAGAACTGAACCCATGACATGAAAAAGCCCCCGATAAACGGGGGCTTGTCATGTTGCGCTGTAGCTTAGAGCGCGGCGATCTCGGCCTGCTGGGCTTCCAGCTTGGTCAGCTGGAGACGGTAATCTTCCAGCTTCTCGCGCTCCTTGATGATGACCGCTTCCGGCGCCTTGGCGACGAAGGCTTCGTTGCCGAGCTTGCCTTCGATGCGGCCGCACTCGCCCACCAGACGGGCCACCTCTTTGGCCAGACGGGCCAGCTCGGCTTCCTTGTCGATGAGACCGGCCATGGGGATCATCAGCTCGGTGGCACCGATCAATTTCTTGACCGACAGCGGGGCAGTTTCACCGTCCGCCAGTACGCGGATGGATTCCAGACGGGCCAGCGACTTGAGGAAGGCCTCGTTGTCAGCGGCGCGCTGGGCATCCTTGGCATCGCACTGGAGCAGCACGTTGAGGGGCACGCTCGGGGCCACGTTCATCTCGGCGCGGATGTTGCGGATGCTGACGATGAACTCCTTCACCCACTCCTGATCCGCCATCGCGGCGTCGTCCACCTTGGCTGCGTCGAATTCCGGGAAAGCCTGAATCATGATGGTGTCGGCGTGTACGCCGGCCAGCGGGGCGACCGATTTCCAGATGGTTTCGGTGATGAACGGGATGATCGGGTGTGCCAGGCGCAGCAGGGTCTCGAGGACGCTGACGAGGGTGTGGCGGGCAGCGCGCTGCTCGGCCTCGGAGCCCTTGGTCAGTACCGGCTTGGTCAGCTCCAGATACCAGTCACAGAACTGGTTCCAGATAAATTCGTACAAGACGCCTGCCGCGATGTCGAAGCGGTAGGTATCGAGGGCGGTGCGGAAGTCTCGGATGGCCACTTGCAGCTGGGACTGGATCCAGCGATCCGCCAGGCTGAACAGCATCTCGCCACCATTCCTTTGCGAAGAGAAGCCGCAATCCTGATCTTCGGTGTTCATCAGCACATAGCGGGAGGCGTTCCACAGCTTGTTGCAGAAGTTGTTGTAGCCATCCAGGCGCTTCATGTCCCAGTTGATGTCACGACCGGTGGAGGCGAGCGCCGCCAGGGTGAAGCGCATGGCGTCGGTGCCGTGGGCCTCGATCCCTTCCGGGAACTGCTTGGCGGTGCGCTTGGCGATCTTCTCGGCCATCTGCGGCCGCATCATGTTGCCGGTGCGCTTCTCCAGCAGGTCTTCCAGGGAGATGCCGTCGATCATGTCGAGGGGGTCCAGCACGTTGCCCATGGACTTGGACATCTTCTGGCCTTCTTCGTCACGGATGAGGCCGGTGATGTAGACGGTCTTGAACGGGACTTGCGGCTGGCCGTTCTCGTCCTTGATGAAGTGCATGGTCATCATGATCATCCGGGCAATCCAGAAGAAGATGATGTCGAAGCCGCTCATCAGCACGTCGGTCGGGTGGAAGGTCTTGAGCGCCTCGGTGTTGTTCGGCCAGCCCAGGGTGGAGAAGGTCCACAGGGCGGAGCTGAACCAGGTGTCGAGCACGTCTTCGTCCTGACGCAACACGGTCACGGACGGGATGCTGTGCTTGGCGCGCACTTCCTCTTCGTTGCGGCCCACGTAGACGTTGCCGGCATCGTCATACCAGGCCGGGATGCGGTGACCCCACCACAGCTGACGGGAGACGCACCAGTCCTGAATGTCCCGCATCCAGGAGAAGTACATGTTTTCGTACTGCTTGGGCACGAACTGGATGCGGCCATCTTCCACCGCCTCGATGGCGGTCTTGGCCATGGGGGCCACGCGCACGTACCACTGGTCGGTCAGCATGGGCTCGATGGGCACGCCGCCGCGATCGCCGTAAGGCTGTTGCAGCACATGATCCTTGATCTCAGCCAGGAGGCCCAGCTCGTCCAGCTTGGCGACGATGGCCTTGCGGGCGGCGAAGCGCTCCATCCCGGCGAACTCGGTCGGCAGGGCGGCGTCATAGGCGGTGCTGGGGTTGCCATTGGTATCGACCACTTCGGCCTCGGCACGCACGTGGGCGTCCAGGGTGAAGATGTTGATCATCGGCAGGTTGTGGCGCTTGCCCACTTCGTTGTCGTTGAAGTCGTGGGCCGGAGTGATCTTCACGCAGCCGGTGCCCTTTTCCATGTCGGCGTGTTCGTCGGCAACGATGGGGATCAGACGGTTCACCAGCGGCAGCAGGATGTGCTGGCCGATCAGCGCCTTGTAGCGGGGGTCTTCCGGGTTCACGGCCACGGCGGTATCACCCAGCATGGTTTCCGGACGGGTGGTGGCGACGATCAGGTGATCCTGGCCTTCGGCGGTCTTGGCGCCGTTGGCCAGCGGGTAGCGAAGGTGCCACATGTGGCCCTTGATTTCGCGGTTTTCCACTTCCAGGTCGGAGATGGCGGTGTTGAGCTTGGGATCCCAGTTCACCAGACGCTTGCCGCGGTACATCAGGCCGTCTTCGTACAAGCGCACGAACACTTCCTGGACGGCGGCGGAGAGGCCCTCATCCATGGTGAAGCGCTCGCGCTCCCAGTCCACGGAGTCACCCAGACGGCGCATCTGACGGGTGATGGTGCCACCGGACTCTTCCTTCCACTGCCAGATCTTGTCGATGAAGGCTTCCCGGCCGTAATCGTGGCGAGTCTTGCCCTCTTCTGCGGCGATCTTGCGCTCAACCACCATCTGGGTGGCGATACCGGCGTGGTCGGTACCCGCCTGCCACAGGGTGTTCTTGCCCTGCATGCGGTTGTAGCGGATCAGGGTGTCCATCAGGGTCTGCTGGAAGGCGTGACCCATGTGCAGGCTGCCGGTGACGTTCGGCGGCGGGATCATGATGCAGAAGGAATCTTTGCTGGTGTCGCCGTGGGGCTTGAAGTAACCCTGGGTTTCCCAGTGCTGATAGAGCGCCTGTTCGATGGCGTTGTGATTAAAAGTCTTTTCCATGGTCTCGCCGTATTCTGGATGGATGGATTCTGGTGTTGATTCGTCGTGGATCGAGGGTGGCACAGTCAGGGCTGCGCCGGATCCGGTGCGGCAAGGACGGGCTGATCCCTCATCTCGAGGGTATGGCCCGCCTGGCGATAGTGCTTGTAGCGCTCGCGGGCTTGCTGCTTTTGCGTTTCGTCAGTGGGGACAAAATCTACCACTTGAGCGAAGTGTCCTGCAAACAAAGGTGTCTGCCGGGCCAGGTTGATGAGGCAGGCATAGCGCCGCCGTGGCGGCTGATGGCCTATCTCCACCGGGGCCTGACCGCTCTCCCCCTGCAACTGGTGCGGCACGAAGCGATCGGGCGGCAACTGCCACAACAGCTCGTCCAGACGCAGGGCCTGGGCCTCGTCCTCGCACAGCAGATAGAGGTGACCTGCGCTCCAGCCATCGGCCGCAAGCTGGCAGGCGAGGCGCTCGACGGCGGAGGCATCCGCATCATCGGGCTGGCTCATCAGGTAAAAGGTCACTTGGCTCATCAGGTCGGTCCCGTTTGGCTGTGACGGACAGCGATTGGCCGTCTTCGGGAGCCGCGTCTGGCACGGACTTCCCGGATTCTCTCAATGAAACAAGGAAGAGGCAGGCCTCTTCCTTGTGATACAGGGTAACGCCTTCTCGCATCGCTCTTCGAGTCGATGGGGAAGGGGATCACTCCTTGTCTTCGACGTCCGCCACGCCGGCCCGGTTGAGCAGGAACTGGGTCAGCAGGGGCACAGGACGGCCGGTGGAGCCCTTCTCCTTGCCGCTCTTCCAGGCGGTCCCTGCGATATCCAGGTGGGCCCAGTTGTATTTCTTGGTGAAGCGCGACAGGAAGGCGGCGGCGGTGATGGTACCGGCCGGACGGCCACCGATGTTGGCCATGTCCGCGAACGGGCTTTCCAGCTGCTCCTGATACTCGTCGAACAGGGGCAGACGCCAGGCGCGATCGCCGGCCTGTTCGGAGGCGTTGAGCAGCTCGTGGGCCAGGGGGTTGTGGTTCGCCAAGAGGCCAGAGGTATGGTGGCCCAGGGCGATGATGCAGGCACCGGTCAGGGTCGCCACGTCGATCACGGTCTCGGGATCGTAGCGGTCCACATAGGTGAGGGCATCGCACAGCACCAGGCGGCCTTCGGCGTCGGTGTTGAGCACCTCGACGGTCTGGCCGGACATGGTAGTGAGGATGTCACCGGGGCGGTAGGCGTTGCCCCCCGGCATGTTCTCGCAGCCCGCCAGCACGCCGATGACGTTGATGGGCAGCTGCAACTGGGCCAGGGCGTGCATGGTGCCGAGCACGGAGGCGGCGCCACCCATGTCGTACTTCATCTCGTCCATGCCGTCTGCCGGCTTGATGGAGATGCCGCCGGAGTCGAAGGTCAGCCCCTTGCCCACCAGCACGATGGGCTTGGCGTCGGCGTTACCCTTGTACTCGATGATGGCCATCATGGCTTCGTTCTCGGAGCCGCGGGCCACTGCCAGGTAGGAGTTCATGCCGAGCTCGGCCATCTCCTGCTCCCCCACCACCCTGGTGGTGATGTTGTCATAGGCATCCGCCAGACGACGGGCCTGGGAGGCGAGGTAGGCGGGATTGCAGACGTTGGGCGGCATGTTCGCCACGTCGCGGCAGATGCGCACCCCTTTCGCCACGGCCAGGCCGTGGTTGATGGCGCGCTCGCCTATGGTCAGTTCCCGACGCGTCGGCACGTTGAAGACCAGCTTGCGCAACGGACGGCGCGGTTCGGCCTTGTTGGTCTTGAACTGATCGAAGCTGTAGAGGCCCGCCTTGGTGGTTTCCACCGCCTGACGCACCTTCCAGTAGGTATCCCGACCCTTGACGTGCAGCTCGGTCAGGAAGCAGACCGCTTCCATGGAGCCGGTTTCGTTCAGGGTGGTGATGGTCTTGTTGATGATCTGCTTGTACTGGCGCTCGTCGAGTTCGCGCTCCTTGCCGCACCCGACCAGCAGTACGCGCTCGCTGAGCACGCCCGGTACTTGATGCAGCAGCAGCATCTGGCCCGGTTTCCCTTCCAGGTCGCCACGGCGCAGCAGCGAGCTGAGGTAGCCGTCGCTGATCTTGTCCAGCTGTTCGGCAACCGGAGAGAGGCGGCGGGGCTCAAAAACGCCGACCACGACGCAGGCACTGCGTTGCTTCTCAGGACTGCCACTCTTTACACTGAACTCCATGGAATCTCCTACATCCTAAAGACAAAAGGCACCATTTATTGAATAATGCGGTGCTTGTTGGGGTATCAGAGGCGGAGCGAACAGTCACAGGCTCCGCAGTTCAAACTGGTAAAAATCCAATATAGGGCCCTATTTTTCAGGCATTCGACTAAAAACACAAGTTTACTTGGGAATGACTGTGATCGTTTTCCGATATTTGTTCAGGGAGACCCTGAAAACCCAGCTGGCGGTGCTGTTCGTGCTGCTGCTTATCTTCGTCAGCCAGCAATTTATCCAGATCATTGGCGATGCCGCCGATGGTGAGGTGCCGACGCGCCTGGTATCCACCCTCCTGCTGCTCAACCTGCCGAATATGGCGTTGTTGATGCTGCCTATCAGTCTGTTTTTAGCCATTCTGTTTGCTCACGGCCGTTTGTACGCGGAAAGCGAGATGACGGTGATGCACGCGGTGGGTTTCAGTCACCGTTTCATCATGGGCAGCGCCCTGGTGCTGGCCCTGCTGACCGCCGCCGTCGCGGCGTTCAACACCGGCTGGGTCGCCCCCCAGGCCAAGGAGCGGGAGTACCAGGTGATCGACGAGTTCAAGGCCGATCCCGGTATCTCTTTCCTGCAGGCCGGCCGCTTCATGGAGCTCGACAAGGGGCGCCTGGTGGCCTACATCCAGGATCTGAACGACAAGGGGTCGGAGTTGCAGAAAATCTTCGTGCTGCAACGGGCCGAGGGGGGCTCACCCCCGTCAGTGGTGGTGGCCAACGAGGGGCAGGTGACCGCCGACAGCAACGGCTTGCAGTGGCTGACCCTGAAGGATGGCTCGCGCTACGAGGGGCATTTCACCGGCAAGCAGTTCCAGGTCTCTGAGTTTCGTGAATACAGCCTAGTGATCCGCCAGCAGGAGATGGAGCGATCCAACCGCAAGGCGGCGGCCAAGCCGACCCTGGCATTGCTCGGCACCCAGGACAACCAGCTGATGGCCGAATTGCAGTGGCGCCTGTCGCTGCCCCTCTCCATCCTGGTGCTCACCTTCCTGGTGGTGCCGATGGCGCGGGTCAATCCCCGTCAGGGGCGTTACGCCAAGCTGCTGCCGGCCATCCTGCTCTATCTCTCCTATTTCCTGCTGCTCAGTGCCGCCCGGTCGGCCATCGACAGCGGGCGTCTGCCCCACTGGCCCGGGATGTTCCTGGTGCCCCTGGTCTATCTGCTGCTGATAGGGTTGCCTCTCAACCTGCAGGGCACCAGCTGGTGGAACGGTGTCAAAGGGCAATTGTTCAAGAGAAAGTCAGCATGATGCTGCAACCTGGGAGTCTCTGCTGATGTTCGGCATTCTCGATAGATACATAGGCAGGGTCATCTTCATGTCGATCCTGCTGTGCGAGCTGACCCTGGTCGGGCTGGCCGCGCTCATCAAGTACGTGGAGCAGTTGAAGGCGGTCGGGGAAGGCAACTACGACATGCTCAACGCCCTCTACTACGTGCTGCTCTCCATGCCCAAGGAGGCGGTGCTCTTCTTCCCCCTGGCGGCCCTGCTCGGTGGCCTCATCGGTCTGGGCCAGCTCGCGACCAGCTCCGAGCTGGTGGTGATGCAGGCGGCGGGACGCTCCAAGATCAGCATCGTCATGGCGGCGCTCAAGACCGCCATTCCCCTGATGCTGCTGGTGGGGCTGATGGGCGAGTACGTCGCACCGGCCGCCAAGCGGATGGCGGATGACATCAAGGCGGGGGCCATGTCGGAAGGGCGGCTTACGGTCTCGGCCTACGGGGTCTGGGCACGGGATGGCAACAACTTCGTCAACATCAACGGGGTGCGCAATGATGGCGCCCTGACCGGTATCACCCTCTACCGCTTCACTCCGTCCCGCAACCTGATCGACGTGGTGCAGGCGAAGGAGGGGGTGTTCGAGGATCACCACTGGCTGCTGAAACAGGTGCACATCACCCGGTTTGACGATCCCACCCGGATCCAGGACGAACAGCATGCCCAGATGGCCTGGCAATCCGAGCTGACCCCCAAGCAGCTCGGGGTGGTCAGCATCGATCCCGAGAACCTGCCCATCTCGGGGCTGCGGGACTACATCGGTTATCTGGATGCCAACAAGCAGGATGCCGGACGCTACAAGCTGGAGATGTGGCGCAAGCTGCTCTCACCGCTCTCCGTGGTGGCCATGATACTGCTCGCCTCCTCCTTCATCTTCGGCCCGCTGCGTTCGGTGAGCATGGGGGCGCGGATGCTGATGGGGATCATGACCGGCTTCGCGGTCTATGTGAGCGACAGGGTGTTCGGCCCGGTCAGCCTGGTCTATGCGGTCCCGCCCATCCTCGCGGCCATCGCACCCAGCCTGCTGTTTGGCGGCATCTCCTTCTATATCCTGAGCCGCAAGCAGTAGCGGCCTGAAGGACGGCGGGCTGCTGACAACAGGCGGCCATTGCTCTCGATGCACCGTTTCCGTCAAGGTTCTGGGCTGCAAGCCGTCAGTTCTGGTCAACAAAAAGGGCACCTCGGGGTGCCCTTTTTCGTTGCCGTCTTGGGATCAGCGATTGAGCTGCTCCAGGTTTTCCGTCTTGCCAAGCACCACCACCTCGCACTCGGCCCAGATGTCCTGGAAGGCGCGGGGGCGGGCGCGATTGAACACACACAGCAGGTTGCCCAGGCCAAAGGCCGAGGTGGCGAGCCGGATCAGGGCCTGGGTGACGCGAATGTTGCTGCCGTCCAGGTTCTGGATGCGTAGGCGCCAGGCCCGCATGCCGATGGTCTGGCCGGCGCGGACCCAGAACCAGGTGTAGAAACCGCAGATCACGAAGGCCAGCCAGGCGCTGTAGAGGGGGCTGGTGAGCAGCCAGGCGGCATCCTTGCCCTCGGGGACGCTCGCCATGCCGGTGGCCAGCAGCAGGTGGGCCACCCCCATGCCGATGAAGCCGGCGATGATCAGCAGGGCAATCACCACCAGATAGTCATAGAGCAGGGCGCCGAGACGGCGCAGCAGACCGGCGGACGGATGCCGGGGAGCAGGCTGGAGAGGGGTGGGGGTCTTGCGCTTGGCCATGATGATTATTCCATTAATATGATGCGGGCATTCTATGTAACTGGCCTGGCATCGGCAAGGCGTTGAATAAATGAGCAAACAACGGTGGGCGCAAGAAAAACACCTTGCATGGCCAAGCGCCATTCGTATAATCCCTCGCAGCTGCCCGGGTGGCGAAATCGGTAGACGCAGCGGATTCAAAATCCGCCGTAGCAATACGTGTCGGTTCGAGTCCGACCCCGGGCACCATCAGATTCCATGACAAAAGGCCATCCTCGCGGATGGCCTTTTGTTTTTCCGGGCGGTGCGAAGAGGTGTACCCTCAGACCCTCAGACCCTCAGACCCTCAGACCCTCAGACCCTCAGACCCTCAGCCCTTCAGACCCTCAGCCCTTCAGACCCACAGGCTGTCAGGCCATCAGCCTCTCGGACTGCCATCCCCTCAGTCGATATTCTGTGCGATGCGCCACAGCACGCCGGCGGGATCGTACAGACAGAACTCCTTCATGCGCCACGGCTGGGTGACGAGCTCCGTGATCCGGACGCCGTAGCGGGCGGCGACCTGGCTCGCCTCCACTTGGGCCTGCCAGGCGGCCACGTCCTCCACCAGGAGGTGCATCATGAGCTGCTCGGCCAGCCCCGGGGGGTTGCCATCCTGCAGCAGGAAGCTTGCGTTGCCGAGATGAAAATAGGCCACGCCGTCGCCATCGGAGGCCAGGGTAAAGCCGAGATCCTGATAGAACTGCTTTGACAGCGGGAAATCCCGGGCAGGCACGAACGCCTTGATTTCGGTCACGTTGAGATTGGGCATGGGCTCCTCGCGGCGCTGGGAACAGGGGAAGATGGCTTGCCAGTATGACCGGGCATTTCGGGGCAAGCCAGACGAATGGCGCGCGTTTGCACTCTTTTCGTGCTTGTGCCCCTCGGGTGGGGGGATATTGGCCGTCAGCCTCATTTGATTTCACCATGGTATGGCCCATTTCATTTATTTCATAAATACCTTAGCGGGATAGATAAGCCTGCCAGGGTGACATCACCACGGGTTCGCCCCGTCATTGTGAAGCGATTGGGTCATCCTGGTGCATTTTCCCGGCAATGCACAGCCAAAGTGCGATTTTCCCCCTGTAACCGGGCATCGTGCGCCAAGATGGTGCGTGTTGAATGTGATAAAAACATAACGCCATGAAATAAAAGGATTATTTTTCTTGGCCTGCTTTATGCTTTCCCCATGTCATGTCGCCATGATGTCTCCGTGAGCCACACAGGTGCGGTGGGCAGGTGGCCAGGTTGGAAATGCATATCAGGAAATGGACCCGGATGCCGGGACGACAAGGAGAGGGCTGTATGTTCAAGAGACTCGTAATGACTGGCCTGCTGGCGCTGGCCGCCACCATGGCCGCCCCGGGCTGGGCCGAAGAGGTGGCCGCGCAGGCCGATGTGGTACAGGCGGCCGCGACCGTGACCATCAACAAGGGGGACAATACCTGGCTGATGGTGGCGGCGGCCCTGGTGATCCTGATGTCCGTGCCGGGCCTCGCCCTCTTCTACGGCGGCCTGGTGCGCGCCAAGAACATGCTGAGCGTGCTGATGCAGGTGTTCACCTTGTTCTGCCTCATCACCGTCCTCTGGGTGGTCTACGGCTACTCCCTGGCCTTCACCGAGGGCGGCGCCTTCTACGGCTCCTTCGACAAGGTGCTGTTGATGGGGGTGACGCCGGATTCCATCGCCGCCACCTTCAGCAAGGGGGTCGGGATCAGCGAGTTCATCTACGTGGTGTTCCAGGGCGCCTTTGCCGCCATCACCTGCGGGCTCATCGTCGGCGGCTTTGCCGAGCGGATGAAGTTCTCGGCGGTGCTGCTGTTCGCGGTGATCTGGTTCACCTTCGCCTATATCCCGATGGCGCACATGGTGTGGTACTGGGCGGGTCCGGATGCCTACACGGATGCGGCGGCCGCCGAAGCGGCCGGTGCCACCGCAGGCTATCTGTTCCAGCACGGCGCTCTGGACTTCGCCGGCGGCACAGTGGTGCACATCAACGCCGCGGTGGCCGGTCTGGTTGGGGCCTTCATGGTGGGCAAACGGGTTGGCTATGGCCGTGACCCCATGACCCCCCACAGCCTGACCATGACCATGATCGGTGCCGCCCTGCTCTGGTTCGGCTGGTTCGGCTTCAACGCTGGCTCCTCCCTCGAAGCCAACGGCACGGCGGCCCTGGCCTTCGCCAACACCTGGATCGCACCGGCCGCTGCCGCCCTCTCCTGGACCTTCGCCGAGTGGGCGATGAAGGGCCGTCCCTCCCTGCTTGGCGCTGTCTCCGGTGCGGTGGCGGGTCTGGTCGCCATCACCCCTGCCGCCGGTTTCGTCGGTGTGGGGGGGGCCCTCATCATCGGCCTGCTTAGCGGGGTGGCCGGTCTGTGGGGCGTGCACGGTCTCAAGCGTCTGCTGGGGGCCGATGACAGCCTGGACGTGTTCGGCCTGCACGGGGTGTGCGGGATCCTGGGTGCCGTGCTGACTGGGGTGTTCGCCAGCCCGGATCTGGGCGGCACCGGCGTGTGGGACTATGTGACCAACCAGGTGGCCGAGGGATACTCCATCCTGGCCCAGGTCAAGGTACAGGTCATCGGCGTGGGGGTGACCGTGGTCTGGACCGCCCTGGTCTCGGCCGTGGCCTACAAGCTGGTGGACCTGCTGATCGGTCTGCGGGTGAAGGAAGATGCCGAGCGCGAAGGGCTGGACGTGACCAGCCACGGCGAGAAAGCCTACAGCCATTGATCCTGCTGCCATGAATGTCATACCGCCGGCCCCGTCCGGCGGTTTTTTTATTGGGGCGAGGTGGCCAGGCTGCCCGGACCGGGCCGCTGGTGGCCGGGGTCGCTATTTGTGTTTGCAGGGTCTTTTATGCCTGCATTTTGGGCGGATCTCCGCTAAACTCTGCCACCCTTTATTCGGGGTCGCCGGGTCAGCCCCGTCGTCACCCTCTCTTTCATGCCTTCGGAGCCGCTCATGCCGTTAGTGGGACACCAACATCAGATCGATATTCTGGAACTGACCGACAAGGGGGATGGCAAGGGTCGCCTGTTCGATCGCCCCCTGTTTGTCGAGGGTCTGCTGCCCGGTGAGCAGGCGCTGGTCGAGTTGACCGAGGTCAAACCGAACTACCTGCACGGCAAGCTGGTCGAACTGACCCAGCCCTCTGCCGATCGGGTGGCCGATTTTTGCCCCAACACCGAGTGCGGTGGCTGCCAGGTGCGCCCGCTGGCCTATCCGGCCCAGCTTGCCCTCAAGCAGAGCCTGGTGCAGAGCGCACTGGAACAGGTCGGGCTGGGTGAGGCCGTGGTCAATCCCATCCTCGGCATGGAGACGCCGTTTGCCTACCGCAACAAGGCCCAGTACGCGGTGCGTGGCAGCGAGGCGGGCGCCGAGATCGGCTTCTACCGCAAACACTCCCATGACCTCATCACCGCCGATGATTGCGCGGTGCAGGACTCGCTGCACGTGGAGCTCAATGCCCGGGTACGCAACTGGATGCGCGAGCACGACATCGCGGCCTATGACGAGGTGGCCCACACCGGCTGCGTGCGCAACCTGATGACCCGCAAGGGCTTCAAGAGCGGCGAGCTGATGGTGGTGCTGGTGACCCTGGGCGAAGCGCTGCCGTTCGAAACCGAGCTGCTGGCGGCCCTGGCGGATCTGCCGGTCACCACCCTGGTGCAGAACATCAACGAGGCGCGTACCAACCGCATCCTGGGTGACAAGAACCGGGTGCTGCTGGGCAGCGGGGTGATCCGCGACAAGATCCACGAGCTCGAATTCGAGATCTCGCCCCTCTCCTTCTTCCAGAACAACCCGAGCCAGACCGACGTGCTCTACTCCAAGGCGCTGGAGTATTGCGAGCTGACCGGCAGCGAGACAGTGTTCGACATCTATTGCGGCATCGGCACCATCTCCCTGTTCCTGGCAGGCAAGGCCGCCAAGGTGGTGGGGATCGAGTCGGTGGAGAGCGCCATCAGCGACGCCCGTCGCAATGCGGCCCTCAACGGCATCGAGCAGACCGAGTTCCACGTGGGCAAGGCGGAGCAGCTGATGCCTGCCCTGTATGCCGACGGGGTGAGTGCCGACGTGGTGGTGATGGATCCGCCCCGCAAGGGCTGTGACAAGGCGGTATTGCAGACCCTGGTGGCCATGGCGCCGCGTCGTCTGGTCTATGTCTCCTGCAACCCCCAGACCCTGGCCCGGGATCTCGCCTGGCTGGTCAAGCAGGGCTTCGTGCTGGACGAGGTGCAGCCGGTGGATATGTTCCCGCACTCCATGCACGTGGAAGCGGTTGCTCGCCTGAGCCTGCCAGCGAAGGCCTGATCATCGCTCGGGATCTTCCCCTCGCGCGACGCAGGTGGAAGCGGTCGCCTGCCTGAGCCTGCCAGCGAAAGCCTGATCGGGCCGAGGGCGTGGCGTTAGCCAGATGGCTCTGATAAAAACGACTCCTGAGGGAGTCGTTTTTTTTATGGGCGTGGTCGGCAGAACCACCAGGCAGGGAGGTCGGCGTGATGATTCGTATGGCAGGGGTGGAGGATGCGGCGGTGCTGGATCGCTTCTTCGGGCAACTGGACAGGGAGACCCGCTTCATGCTGTATGAAGCGGGAGAGCGCCCCTCGGACATCGAGGGGCAGCGCAGGCGTCTCGAGGCCATGGCCGCGGCTCCCAATCAGGCCATGTGGCTGCTGGAGCTGGCGGGGGAGGTGCAAGGGTTTGCCGCGCTCCTTGGTGGCGGCCTGGCACGTAACCGCCACTGCGCCCTGGTGGTGATGGGACTGCGTTCGGGGGCGCGCGGGCAGGGATGGGGGGAACGGTTGCTGCGTACCCTGATCGCGACCGCGAGGGATCTCGGTATCCACCGGCTGGAGCTGGGAGTGATGGCCCACAACGAGGTGGCCCACGCCTTGTATCGCAAGTGCGGGTTCGTGGAGGAAGGGGTGAGACGGCAGGCCTATCGGCTGGACGAGGGCTATGTGGACGAGATTTCCATGGGGCTGCTGCTGCCGCTGGACAGGCCATGACGCCGCTGGCCCCGAGATGCTGGTCTGGGGAGTTGGATTGGGGCAGGCTTGTGGGGAAACCATCAAGACAAGGAGGCGCCCATGAAGGGGATATTGCTGCGTTGGCTGGCTCGCTACGATGCCTGGTGCCAGGAGTGGGGACTCACACCGGAGAACCGGCGCTGCTGCGCGCCGGTACGCCATGATGAAGAGGAGAAGCGCCCGGAGAAGGGCGACGACCTCACTGGAACTGGCGGGTCACGGCGCCAGTGACGCTGTTGTAGTCGAACGAGAGCCCGTCGGGGTATGCCGGGAAGCGGCCCACGGAGCTGCGCAGGGTATAGCGGCAGTTGTCGTGACGAAGGGCGCCGTCAGCCTGAGCGTCTGCCGGGATGAGCCGGGAGATGTAGTCACTGTCTGAATCCTGGTGCAACTCATCGGCCACCGTCAGATCGGTATCGAGCAGGGCGCCAAACAGGCTCTCGCAGTCGTCCCGGCTGCTGACGGAGATCTGATCGCTGTCGCCACCGGGGAAGACGGTATCGGGCCCCTGACCTCCCTGGTCCTCCTTGGTGCCCACCGGCCAGCCATGGCTGTTGATGTCGAGATCCTGCCTGCCCATGCCGCTAAAGTTGTAGAGTGCCAGGGGCTCCCCCTTAACCTTGACCGCCCAGCCGGCGTGGGCGAGCCGGGCGGCACTGGCAAAGCTGCCCGCCGTGGCCGAGACGCTGCTCTTGAGCCCGTCGTCCTGGATGTTGATGAAGCGGGGCAGGGCGGTCACGGCCAGGATCCCCAGCACGATGATGACCAGCACCAGTTCTATCAGGGTAAAGCCTCGGGAAACGTGTGTTGGCATGGAATGAACCCATTGAGTACGACAGACAGGTAAGCGCGACATGGAATTGATAGACACCCACTGCCACCTCGATTTTCCGGTCTTTGACGCCGATAGGGAGGCGCTGCTGACCCGGTGGCGCCAGCTGGGGGTGGGCGAGTATATCATCCCCGCCGTGGGAGAGGAAAACTGGGGGCGGGTGGTGGCGCTGGCCGGGCGCCACGACGACATCCGTTATGGCCTGGGGATCCATCCCTGGTATGTGGGCAAGCAGCCCCGGGATGTACTGACCCGGCTGGAGACCCTGCTGGCGAGTCGGCCCCGTGGGCTGGTGGCCGTGGGGGAGTGCGGGCTGGATCTGCGCTCCCATGTGCCGCAGGAGGGGCAGGTCGAGATGTTCGAGGCGCAGGTGCGACTGGCCATGGCGCATGAGCTGCCCCTCATCGTCCACTCGGTGCGTGCCAACGACACGGTCGCCAAGATCCTGCGGCGCTTCACTCCGCCACAAGGGGGGGTCATTCACGCCTTCAGCGGCTCCCTGCATCAGGCGGAGGTGTTCTGGCAACTGGGTTTCAGGCTGGGGATCGGGGGGGTCATCAGCTATGAGCGGGCCAACAAGACCCGGGAGGCGATACGCCAGATGCCGCTGGAGGCCTTGCTGCTGGAAACCGACGCTCCCGACATGCCGCTGCAAGGCCAGCAGGGGGAGGTGAACACGCCGGCCAGCCTGCCGACCATAGCCCGCTTGTTGGCACAATTGCGGCAGCAACCGCTGGAGGATGTTATTTCGGTGTTACATGACTCCACCCGGCGGCTGTTCCCCCCAGGAAATCATGAAATTAACATTTGATTATCAAATGATGACCGAGTGATAAAAAACAGGGCCCATAAAAATCGTTTGCGGTCTAATTAAACGATGTTCAGGCCGTTTGTGGCTTATAAAATGTGACCAGTATTCTATTTTGTCGCACCGTAATTAGTATAATGCGCACCCTTGATTAGCGGCTTCAATACACAAATCGTTAACAAGCTGGCAGGTGCTACTAAAGAGGAAGTGTTAATAATGAATCTGATAATGGGTCTGGTAGGGATGGCGACGCTCATCCTGATTGCGGTGCTGTTCTCCAGCAACCGCAAGGCAATCAAAATTCGTACCGTAGGTGGCGCCTTTGCCATCCAGGCCGGTCTGGGGGCCTTCGTGCTCTACGTGCCGGTCGGTCGTGACATCCTGGTTGGCGTGTCCGACGCCGTCTCCAGCGTCATCGGTTATGGCCAGAACGGCATCGAATTCCTGTTCGGTGGTCTGGTTGGCAACAAGATGTTCGAAGTATTCGGTGGCGGTGGCTTCGTCTTCGCCTTCCGCGTCCTGCCCGTCATCATCTTCTTCTCTTCCCTGATCGCGGTACTCTACTACCTCGGCATCATGCAGTGGGTGATCAAGCTGCTGGGCGGCGGTCTGCAGAAGGTGCTGGGCACCTCCCGTACCGAATCCCTCTCCGCCACTGCCAACATCTTCGTCGGTCAGACCGAAGCCCCGCTGGTGGTACGTCCCTTCATCTCCAAGATGACCGACTCCGAGCTGTTTGCCGTCATGTGTGGTGGTCTGGCTTCCGTTGCTGGCTCCGTGCTGGCCGGTTACGCCTCCATGGGCGTCAAGATGGAATACCTGATCGCCGCCTCCTTCATGGCTGCCCCGGGTGGTCTGCTGTTCGCCAAGCTGCTGGTACCGGAAACCGAGACCCCGAGCTACGACGAGAACACCGCAGAAGGTGAGCTGGACGACAAGCCTGCCAACGTGATCGACGCTGCCGCCGCCGGTGCCTCCGCCGGTCTGCAACTGGCCCTGAACGTGGGTGCCATGCTGCTGGCCTTCATCGGCCTCATCGCCATGATCAACGGCATCTTCTCCGGTGTGGGCGGCTGGTTCGGTTACCCGCAACTCTCCCTGGAGCTGCTGCTGGGCTGGCTGTTCTCCCCGCTGGCCTTCTTGATCGGCGTGCCCTGGAGCGAAGCGGTCGTGGCCGGTTCCTTCATCGGTCAGAAGCTGGTGGTCAACGAGTTCGTGGCCTACCTGAACTTCGCCCCCTACCTGAAGGATGAAGTGCTGATCAACGGAGTGGCCATGTCCGAGCACACCAAGGCGATCATCTCCTTCGCCCTGTGCGGCTTCGCCAACCTGTCCTCCGTCGCCATCCTGCTGGGTGGTCTGGGCTCCATGGCACCGAACCGTCGCGGCACCATCGCCAAGTTCGGTCTGAAGGCCGTGCTGGCAGGTTCCCTGTCCAACCTGATGTCTGCGACCATCGCAGGCTTCTTCCTGGCGCTGTCCGGCATGTAACATCGCCTGACTGACAGGATAAAGACGAACGCCACAGCGATTTGCTGTGGCGTTCTCGTTTGGGGTGGTGACAACCGTTTTCCTGTCAAGACTAATAATAAAGTGAGTCAAATCGGAGGTTCTATGAATGAAGTGCTACTGGCTATGGCGGCCGGCTTTATCGTTGGGGTGTTGTTTTCTTTCCTCAAGTTGCCGATACCGGCGCCGCCCGTCCTCTCCGGCGTCATGGGGATCGTGGGGGTCTATCTGGGGGGCATTGCCTACTCCTGGATCCTGACCCGCTTCTTCTCTTAAGCGCCTTCCAGCGCTGGATTTGCCGGGTGTGAGGTACCTCTGAAATTGGCAAATCCGGCTTGCAAACACGGGGTATCTCGGCTGAAATAGGCGATGCCAGCAGGGTGCTGGCATTGACTAATGCCCGGTGAATCCGGGTGTTGGCGGTCAAATGGAATTGATTGGGAAGTCGGGTCTGCGTAGTCGGCCTTTCTCAAGTCTTCATGGAACCAAGTCCGCACTTTTGTAAGAAAGTGACAGGGCTCTTGCCTTATTTGCAGCCGTATTGCCTGTGCATTTGCGCTGCAATTCCATATCCCGTTGCTCCGGGAACGTCTCTGCCGACCCTTGGTGTTCGGTGAAGCCGATCGCGGGTGATGGGGCTTAACAAGACTTTGGAGACATAGCATGACTGATCTGAAAGTGGCCGCCCAACGCGCCCTGAACCTGATGGACCTGACCACCCTGAACGATGACGACACCGATCAGAAGGTGATCGACCTGTGCCACAAGGCCAAGTCTCCGGCCGGCCTGACCGCCGCCGTCTGCATCTACCCCCGTTTCATCCCCATCGCGCGCAAGACCCTGCGTGACATCGGCGCCGCCGACGTGCGCATCGCGACCGTGACCAACTTCCCCCACGGCAACGACGACATCGAGATCGCCGTGGCCGAGACCCGTGCCGCCGTGGCCTACGGTGCCGACGAGGTGGACGTGGTCTTCCCGTACCGCGCCTTCATGGCCGGCAATGAACAGGTCGGCTTCGATCTGGTCAAAGCATGTAAGGAAGCCTGCGGCGCCAAGGTACTGCTGAAAGTGATCATCGAGACCGGCGAGTTGAAGGAAGAGGCGCTGATCCGTCGCGCCTCCGAGATCTCCATCGACGCCGGTGCCGATTTCATCAAGACCTCCACCGGCAAGGTGCCGGTGAACGCGACCCCGGAAGCTGCCCGCATCATGATGGAAGTGATCAAGGCCAAGAACCCGAAAGTGGGCTTCAAGCCGGCCGGTGGCGTGAAAGACGCCGCCGTGGCGGGCCAGTACCTGGCCATGGCTGAAGAGATCCTGGGCAAGGACTGGGTATCCGCCCGCACCTTCCGCTTCGGCGCCTCCAGTCTGCTGGCCAGCCTGCTGGCGACCCTGGGGCATGGCGACAAGCCTGCCAATACCAGCGGTTACTAAGCGGCGGCAGGGGGCGGTGCGCCGCCCCCTTTCGGATCTGGTTCGGTCTGTGTTCGTGCGTGATGCACGGAGGGAATGAAAGATGTTTTTGCCTCAAGAAATTATTCGCAAGAAGCGCAACGGTGAAGCGCTCAGTACCCAAGAGATTCAATTCTTCGTCCAGGGCATTACCAACAACACCATCGGCGAAGGCCAGATTGCGGCCCTGGCCATGGCTGTCTACTTCAAGGACATGACCATGGATGAGCGGGTCGCCCTGACCTGCGCCATGCGCGACTCCGGCATGGTATTGACCTGGGATCACCTCAATCTGGGCGGCCCCATCGTCGACAAGCACTCCACCGGCGGTGTGGGTGACGTCGTCTCCCTGATGTTGGGCCCCATGGTCGCTGCGTGCGGCGGTTTCGTGCCCATGATCTCCGGCCGGGGTCTCGGCCACACCGGCGGTACCCTGGACAAGCTGGATGCCATCCCCGGCTACCAGACCTCGGTCGACAACGACCGCTTCCTGAAAGTGGTGAAAGAGGCGGGGGTCGCCATCATCGGCCAGACCGGCGATCTCGCCCCGGCGGACAAGCGTATCTACGCGGTACGGGATATCACCGCCACCGTCGAGTCCATTGCCATGATCACCGGCTCCATCCTCTCCAAGAAGCTCGCCTCCGGGTTGGAAGCGCTGGTGATGGACGTGAAAGTGGGCTCCGGCGCCTTCATGCCGACCTTTGAAGCCTCTGAAGAGCTGGCCAGGAGCATCGTCGCCGTGGCCAACGGGGCCGGCTGCCGCACCTCTGCACTCCTGACCGATATGAACCAGGTGCTGGCCTCCAGCGCCGGCAACGCCGTGGAAGTGCGCGAAGCGGTGCGCTACCTGACCGGTGAGTATCGCAACCCGCGCATCCACGAAGTGACCATGGCCCTGTGCGCCGAGATGCTGATCTCCGCCGGTCTTGCCAGCGATGACGGCGATGCCCGCACCAAGCTGCAAGCGGTGCTCGACAACGGCAAGGCAGCCGAGATCTTCGGGCGCATGGTGACCGGCCTCGGTGGTCCCGCCGACTTCATGGAGCGCTACGACGCCTACCTGCCCAAAGCCGCCATCGTGCGCCCCGTCTACGCGGCCCACAGCGGATTCGTCACCGCGATGGACACCCGTGAACTGGGCCTGGCGGTGGTCGCCATGGGCGGTGGTCGTCGCGCCGCCGCCGACAAACTCGATTATGCGGTCGGTCTAACCGACTTTATCCGCCTGGGTCAGAGCGTCGATGCTGACAAGCCGCTCGCCCTGATCCACGCTCAGACAGAAGCTCAATTTGCCGAGGCTGCCCGCATGGTGCAGGCTGCCGTGAAGATCGGCGACACCCGACCAGAGGCGCTGCCCGAGGTTTACCGTCGCATCGGTCTGGCTGATTTGTAACAAGGGGAAGTCCCATGAAACGTACCTTTATTCTGATGATGGACTCTTTCGGTATTGGTGCTGCCGCCGATGCCGACAAGTTCGGCGACGTGGGGGCCAATACCCTTGGCCATATCGCCAAGGCGTGCGCCGCCGGTGAGATCGAGGGCCGTGGCGCTCTCAACCTGCCAAACCTCAGCAAGCTGGGTCTGGGCCACGCGGGCGAACTCGCCAGCGGCACCTTCCCGGCCGGACTGAACAAGGATGTCGAGGTGATCGGTGCCTACGGCTTTGCCCAGGAGCTCTCCTCCGGCAAGGACACCCCGTCCGGTCACTGGGAGATTGCCGGCGTGCCCGTCTTGTTCGAGTGGGGTTATTTCCACGACCATCACAACAGCTTCCCGCAGGAGCTGCTGGATGCCATCGTCGAGAAGGCCGGTCTGCCTGGGTATCTGGGCAACTGCCACGCCTCCGGCACCCAGGTGCTGGACGATCTGGGCGAAGAGCACATGCGCACCGGCAAGCCGATCCTCTACACCTCTGCTGACTCCGTGTTCCAGATCGCCTGCCACGAAGAGACCTATGGCCTCGAGAAGCTCTATGAGCTGTGCCACATCGTGCGCGAGCTGCTGGAGCCCTACAACATCGGCCGCGTCATCGCGCGTCCGTTCGTGGGCAGCGGCAAGGGCAACTTCAAGCGCACCGGCAACCGCCACGACTACTCCGTGCTGCCGCCGGCGCCGACCGTGCTGGACTACATGAAGGAAGCGGGTGGCCAGGTGGTCTCCATCGGCAAGATCGCCGACATCTATGCCCAGCAGGGCATCACCAAGCAGGTGAAGGGGACCGGTCTGACCGAGCTGTGGGACAGGACTCTGGAAGAGGTGAAAGCGGCCGGTGACCAGACCATCGTCTTCACCAACTTCGTGGACTTTGACTCCTCCTACGGTCACCGCCGTGACGTCAAGGGCTACGCCGATGCGCTGGAGTACTTCGACTCCCGCCTGCCGGAGCTGTTCGACCTGCTGCAGGATGGCGACGTGGTGGTGCTGACCGCCGACCACGGCTGTGACCCGACCTGGAGCGGTACCGACCACACCCGCGAATACATTCCGGTACTGTTCTACGGCAAGCCGGTCAAGGCGGGCTCCGTCGGTCGTCGCGAGACCTTCGCCGACATCGGCCAGAGCATCGCGGCCTACCACGGCCTGCCCAAGCTGCAATACGGTACCAGCTTCCTGTGATGGTGACCCCGGGCCGGTTCGCCTGCCCGGGGTGCCACAGGGCCCTGGTTTCCTGTAATGTACCGCCGCCGCGCAGGCAGCGGACAATCCATAAAGACAATAAAACTCAACCTAGTGTGAAGGAATAAAGAGAATGGCAACTCCTCATATCAATGCGAAAGATGGCGCCTTTGCTGATACCGTGCTGATGCCGGGCGACCCCCTGCGTGCCAAGTACATCGCCGAAACTTTCCTGGAGAACGTCGAGCAGGTGTGCGACGTGCGCAACATGTTCGGTTTCACCGGCACCTACAAGGGTCGTCGCATCTCCGTCATGGGTCACGGCATGGGCATCCCGTCCTGCTCCATCTACGCAAAAGAGCTGATCACCGATTACGGCGTGAAGACCCTGATCCGCGTGGGCTCCTGCGGTGCCGTGCGTGAAGACGTGAAACTGCGTGACGTGGTGATCGGCATGGGTGCCTGCACCGACTCCAAAGTGAACCGTCTGCGCTTCAAGGACCACGACTTCGCCGCCATCGCCGACTTCGACCTGGTGGCCAATGCCGTTCAGGCCGCCAAGAACAAGGGCGTGGCCGTGCGCGTGGGCAACATCTTCTCCGCCGATCTGTTCTACACCCCCGACCCCTCCATGTTCGACGTCATGGAAAAATACGGCATCCTGGGTGTCGAGATGGAAGCCGCCGGTATCTATGGCGTGGCCGCCGAGTACGGTGCCAAGGCGCTGACCATCTGCACCGTCTCCGACCATATCCGTACTGGTGAGCAGACCACCTCCGAAGAGCGTCAGCTGACCTTCAACGACATGATCGAAATCGCGCTGGACTCCGTCCTGCTGGGTGACAACTGATCCCCCTCGCGCATAAAAAAACGGCGGCCCTCGGGCCGCCGTTTTGCATTTTTGCGAAGCACGGTCAGAGATCGAGGGCGAAGCGCCCCTTGCCCGCCTGTTTGGCCTGGTACATGGCGGCATCGGCCCGGTGCAGCAGATCGTCGATGTGACAATACTGGCCCGAGTGGCAGAGGGCGCCCCCTATGCTGCCGGCAAGGGGCAGCCGATGACCGGCCACGTCTCCAGGAACCGCCATGGCCGCCAGCAGCCGCTCGCACAGGGCGGGCAGCTCCTGCGCCGGTTGGCGCAAGGCGGGCAGTATGATGGTGAACTCGTCGCCGGCCAGGCGCGCCACCATGTCCCTCGGGCGCACCTCGGCACTCAGCACCTGGGCGAAGCGTTGCAACAGAGCATCGCCGACGTGGTGTCCCAGCCTGTCGTTGATCCCCTTGAAGCCGTCGAGATCGAGGAACAGCAGGCCCAGGGGTTCGGCATTCTGGCGCACCCGCTCCAGCTCCCGGGAGAGGCGCAGGGTGAAGGCGCGCCGGTTGGGCAGGCCGGTGAGGGGGTCGTGAGCCGCCTCGTGTTCCAGCTGGCTTTGCAGCGCCTTGAACTCGGTGATGTCGCTGCCGAGGATGTAGACCCCGGGCTCGTCGCCCCGGCTCGGGATCATGGTGATCCTGAGGTCACGCTGACCTATGGGCAGATCGAAGCGGCGCTCGAAACTCACCTGTTCACCGGCGAGGGCCTTTGCCACATAGGCCATGGCCCTGTCGTGGGCCTCCTCGCCGATGACGTCCCGTACGCTCATCTCCCGCATCTGTTCGGTATCGAGCCCGAAGTAGCGGCAATAGGCCTGGTTGGCGAACAGGTAACGCCCCTCGGGTGACACCATGCTGATGGTGACCGGCAGGCCATCGGTGATGGCCCGCAGCCGGGCACGGCCACGCTCAATCTCGGCCAGCACCTGGCGGCGGGCCGTGATGTCGTGCAAAAACAGGGCGATGCGCACCTTGCCGTCGAACTGGTAACGCTCGGCGATCACCTCGACCGGGATGTGCCGGCCTGCGCGGGTGATGATGTCGCACTCCAGCCGCCGTGGCGGACTCTGCGGGTTGCCTGACAGGCTCAGCAGGGGATGCTCGGCGCCGAGCAGCCCGAAGAGGGGACGACCCAGCATCTCGTCGGCGTGCCAGCCGAGCAGGGTGGTGGAGGCCGGGTTCCAGCCTGTGATGATGAAATCGGCATCGAGCTCGAGGAAGGCATTGCTGGTGTGCTCCAGCATGTGCTGCAGGCGGCGCTGCTCCTGCCACAGCTGCTGCTGCATGGCGCCGCGCTCGCGCATCTCCTGATGCAGCTGTTCCACCGTGCGGGAGAGCTCACTGGTCCGTGACTGCACCTGCTGCTCGAGCCCTTGCTGCAGCCGCACGAGTTCGGCTTCGGCCTGTTTGCGCTCGGTGAGGTCGGCAAACACGGCGATCATGTGGGGGGCCATGGTGCGGCTCTGGCAGAGGGTCACGCTGAGCTGGACCCAGCACTGGGTGCCATCGGCCCGGATCATCCGCTTCTCCAGCCGGTAATCCTGCCGTTGCCCCGCGATCAGGGCATCGAACAGGGGCTGCTCCCGCTGCAGATCTTCGGGATGGGTCATGGCGAGCCAGGTCCTGCTGAGCATCTCGTGCTCGCTGTAACCGAGCAGCCGCTCCAGCCCCGGGTTGGCTCTCAGCCATTTCCCCTCGAGGGAGGAGAGGGCCATGCCCACCGACGACTGGTTGAAGGTCAGGGTGAAGAGATGCTCCTTGTCTTCCAGCACCTGGTTGAGGGTACGCACCTGGTGGCGCCGCTCCAGATCGTGCAGGGTGTTCTCCACCAGGCGGCCGAAGTCGTCGAGATCCCGGCAGGCATCTTCGTCGAGATGGCGCGGCACATGGTCCACCAGGCAGAGGGTGCCGAGCACCACGCCATCCAGCGCCCGCAGGGGCCGACCGGCGTAGAAGACCACGCCGGGATCATCGGTCACCAGCGGATTGTCGGCAAAGCGGAGATCCCGTCTGGCATCCGGTACTTGCATGATGTCGGGGCGCAAAATGGCATGACCGCAGAAGGAGTGCTCCCGATTGATCTCGCACATATCGACCCCGGTGCGGGCGAGAAACCACTGCCTGTTCACGTCGGTCAGGGAGACCATGGCGATGGGGAGTGCGAAATGGCGGGTGATGAGCCGGGTGAGGCGATCAAGCTGATCGATGGGCTCGTGGTCGAGCAGGCCGAGGATGCGCAGTCGTTCCAGTCGACTGTGTTCATCCCGAGGCAAGGGGGGGGCAATCATGTGGCTCTCCTGCCAGTGATCTTGCCAGTGTTATATACAAGCCGGAGGATGGGATCCACTCCCGCTTATTGCGGAGCGGCGGGTTTGCTCTGTTTCTTGTGCTTGCGCACCCGCATGTAGTTGCGACGCACCCCGTAGGAGATGAGCAGGCCGGCCAGCAGCATCACCAGCAGCATCAGGCGCTGTTTCTCCTGGTTGACCTTGAGATGGGTATCCTGTGCGGCCAGCAGTTTCTGCTCTTCCAGGGTGATCCTCAGATAACCCAGGGTCAGGTTTCCGTCCTGGATCTCCTGGACGAACTGGATGCGCCCCTTGCCCTGCTCCGGCAGGGATTTGTTGTCGCTGCCGATGGGCAGCAGGCTGTCCAGCGGCAGGGCGTTGTCCGACTGGGCGAGGGGAATGCCGCGGGCGTCATAGAGGGTGACATCCAGAATGTCAGGCTCGGCGGCCAGATCCTGCGCCAGTCTCTCCAGCTCGCTCTCCTTGTCCTCCTTGATCCAGCGGCGCATGTCCCGGGCGGCATAGGCGACCAGCGCCTGTGCCCTGTCCCGTGCGGCCGCGTGCAGGGCGGCCTGGCTCTCTCCCTGCATGTGGATGAGCAGCACCAGCACCCAGAGACCGAGCAGGACTCCCGCCGCCAGGCTGACAACACGTTTGATGGGAAGATGACGCACAGAACCGGGCCTCTGGTAATGGATGAGCGGGGCTGGCTGGTGCCCCGGTGCCGCGAAGCGGGAAACAGGGTGGTCTGTTTCCATCTCTGCCCGCACCGCAGGCGGGATCTTGGCGCTTGCCTGTACAAAAAGCAATACGCTACTCTGGGCCCGCATGATGAACCCCATGATTTCCAAGGAAGGCGTCTCTCTTATGTTGTTGTCCCAACTTCCCCGCTCCCTGCACGACTGGTCCGGGGCCCTGAGCTGTGCCCCCTGTTGGCAGCTCACCAACGAAGCCCTGCTGCCCGCGGCCAACGCCCATGACAGCGCCTGGATTGTCCTGTTTGGCAAGGGGCTGGAGGCCGGTCATCTGGCCCGCCTGGCCCAGCAGCTGGATGCCCTGGGGCTGGAGGCCAGCCTCTATCCCGCAGGGGAGCAGGCCGGTATTCCGCTGCTGCTGCTTGGCACCAACCGCTTCTCCCCCGAGCTGGTGCAGGTGCTCAAAGCCCAGGAGTGGGACATCGACCTGTGTCATCTGGCCGCCCTGCCTACCCTGAGTGAGCCGGGTCTGCTGGTGATGGACATGGATTCCACCGCGATCAGGATAGAGTGCATCGACGAAATCGCGCGGCTGGCCGGGGTAGGTGAGCAGGTGGCGGCCGTTACCGCGGCAGCCATGCAGGGCAAGCTGGAGTTTGCCGACAGTCTGCGTGCCCGGGTGGCGCTGCTGGAAGGGGCGCCGGTCACCATCCTCGACGAGGTGGCGGCCGACATGCCCTGGATGCCGGGCCTGCCACTCATGGTCGATACCCTCAAGCAGGCTGGCTGGAAGGTGGCGATCGCCTCCGGTGGCTTCACCCGCTTTGCCGGCGAGTTGCAGCGTGCCCTGGGTCTGGATGCCATTTTCGCCAACGAGCTGGCGGTGGAAGGGGGCCTGCTGACCGGCAAGGTGAGCGGCCCCATCGTCGATGCCGCCGCCAAGGCCGAGGCACTGCAACAGCTGGCCTCGGAGTACGGGGTGGTTGCATCCCAGACGGTCGCGGTCGGCGATGGTGCCAACGATCTCAAGATGATGGTGGTGGCGGGGCTTGGCATTGCCATTCATGCCAAACCCCTGGTTCGTGCCCAGGCGGCGGCGACCCTCAATCACCACGATCTGGAAGGGGTGCTCTGCCTGCTCGGCGCCCTGGCTTGTCGCGACCGACGCTGGTGCTGATCCCGCTCAAGGAGGAGCCGATCACGAGATGGAACTGTTACAGCAATCCCTGTTTGTCCCCTGCGGTGAGCATCGACTCCATGTGCGCCATATCCAGCCCGGTGTCGCGGTGCATGCCGACCCCATCCTGATGGTGCACGGGGCCATCGAGAACGGCCGCATCTTCTACACCGAATCGGGCAAGGGGCTGGCCTGCTTTCTGGCTCGCCACGGGTATCAGGTCTATGTGGCGGATTTGCGTGGTCGGGGTCTGAGCACACCGACCATCGCCGAGCGGGCCGGCCATGGTCAGCATGAGCTGATCACCGAGGATCTGCCCGCCCTGCAGCGCTGGGTATCGGCCCGCCATGCCGGTGCCCGGGTGCACTGGATGGCCCACTCCTGGGGCGGCGTCATCATGGCCTCGACTCTGGTGCGCTTCCCCGAGCTGGCGGAGCAGGTTGCCAGCCTGGTGTTCTTCGGCACCAAGCGGGGGGTCTCGGTGCAGAACCCGGAGCGCTGGTTGAAGGTGGATCTGATTTGGAACAGGCTCGCCCCCTGGCTGGCGCGCCGCCAGGGGTTTCTGGCCGCCCGCCGGTTGAAGATAGGGGCCGATGATGAGCCCCTGCGCTACCTGCAGGAGACCATCCCCTGGGTCAAGTGCGGGCCCTGGTTGGACCCCTTTGACGGTTTCGCCTATGACGAGGCGGCGAGCCGGGTCAACTGGCCCCCGCTCTGGATGATCTCCGCCAAGGCGGACAAGGTACTTGGCCACCCCGTCGACGTGCGCCGCTTCAGCGACGAGATGGGCTCGGCCGCCCGCCACACCCGCCTTGGGCGGGACAACGGCAACCGACTCGATTACGACCACATCAACATGTTGACGGCCCCCCAGGCACAGGAGGATCACTTCCCCGACATCCTCGCCTGGCTGCGCAACCCCCAGGCTTCCTGATAGACAAAAAACGGGCACTTGCGTGCCCGTTTTTTGTTGTCTTCCTGCCCTGCTGGCTAGCGGGACCCGGATGGTATGCCAAGGCGGAACAGGGTCGCCTCGGTGGTATCGGTCAGTTCACCCACGCCCACGACACTCCAGAGCTCCTCTTCCAGCTTCTTGGCCTTGTGAATGGCGAACTTGGCGATGTAGTCCAGTTCACCCGCGATGAAGCTGGTGTCCGGGCGGCCGGTGCGCGAAATACCCACCAGTACCGAATAGAACTCTCCCTGTTGCCGGGCCAGCTCGATGAAACGGCGCTTTTGATCCGGTGAGCTGAAGCTGCTGGCCAGGTGGCTGCGAAACAGGGGGGTTCCCCCCTGGGAGTGGAGGGCGGCGATGTAGACCTCCTCCTCTTCCGGCTTGTCTTCCCGCTCGATGGCGCGCAGGGGATTGAGCAGCAGGGCCTTGAGCAGTGCCCCCTGGAACAGGGGATACAGGTTCAACTGCTGATCCTGCTCGGCACAGATGCGCAGCAGACGGGAAAGGCTGCGTGGCTGTGGCGAGAGGCCGGCCGCGGCCAGTTTCGGGGCGGCCTTGAGCTTGTTCACATAGACGGGGGTGTTGAACAGGTGGTGGGTGTAGAGGTTGCGCAGCGCCCTGGCCATGCCGCGATAGCGATTGAACTCCCGGGTGGTCTTGAGCTTGTTCTGGTTGCTTTCGATAAGCAGGCTGAAGAACTGGTGGCCGGTATGGCGCTCGGCCGTCCCCTCGATGCACAGATGCAGCACGGTTCTGCTCAGGTTGAGGCTGACCAGCCGATAGGGCAGGCGTTGCAGGTCCATGTTCCTGGCGAGCTCCTGCAAACGGGGCAGGGCCACAGTGATGATGTCTCCCTTCTCCCCGTCGAACGGCTCCTCCAGCTCGATTTGCATGCCGTGGGCCGAGATGTCTCGGGTCCAGCCGACCCAGGATCGCTCCTTGTGATGCAAGACGATGGCCGTCTTGTGCATGTAGCGCGCCTCCTTGCGCAGTTGCACATAGTGCAGCGTCTCTATCTCGAAGGGGGCGGCATGGATGTCATGGCCAAAGCGCTGCAAGGCGTTGGCGTTCAGCGGATCCTGACCCGTCTCTCGCTGGAACTCGTCGCGCTGGTTGTCCAGGTTTATCTCCTGCAGCATGCCCACGTATCCGAGCTGGGCCAGGCGCTCGCGCAGCAGCCTGTCCTGCAACTGGCTCGCCCCGCCCTGGGGGTTGTCGAGGTCGGCCTCCCGCAGGGTGCAGGCTTCCATGCTGAACTTGTACACCCGCCAACTGGGGCGGCGGGCGCCGATCTGGAAGAAGAGCGCGGTCAGTCCGCTCTGTTCCAGCTCCTCCCGGGTCGCGGAGAAGAAGTAGAGGTGGCTGCGTACCGCATGGGTAAAGCTGTAGATCAGCGTCTCGCGCAGCCCCTCTGTGCCCGGGAGCAACGAGGGCATGCGGGCAGCGGTGAAGAGGCTGGCGAGCATGTCGCGGTTCTTGGCGTCGCGCCAGTATTCGAGAATGTGCTGGTTGTTCTCGGTGCGCAGGGCGATCTCGAGGGCGGGGACGCTGCCCTTGCCGAAATAGAGGGGCATGCCGGTCATGCGCGGCAGATAGAACTGCTCATACCCCTTGATGACGGCGGCGGAGAGCAGGTAGTCGACGCTGACGCGATAGCGGCTGCGGTTGCGCTCGATGAAGTCGCGCAGGAACTCGTCAAACACCTGATGCTCGCCGTTCTTGAGCAGCCTGAGCCAGAATTTGTCCTCTTTTCTCTCCTCCCCCAGGATCTGGTAGCTGACGGGGTCACGCAGCAGGGGATGGGGATGATCGCGTTCCAGTCCGGTGAAGAAGACGGCTATCAGGTCGCCTGTCTGGTAGTCGGGCAGATAGGGCACGGATACCCGGATGCCGCCGAGGGAGATGTCGGAGCTCTTGGCGAGGATCTTCTCGCCGTTGGCGAGCTGGAGCACCATGGGAGAGCTGAAGTGCATGCGCTCTTCCTGCCGCCCGTAATGGCTGGCGAAGGGGATGGCGCTGACATCGAACGGACGAAACGGGCTGATGGGCAGCGCCAGATTGTCGCTGCGCCCCTGGTTGAGTTTGTACCAGGCTTGCAGCGCCTCGTAGACCCCCAGGGTGTAGCTGTCCCGGTAGAGGTAGCACTGGGATTGAAACAGCTCGATGGCCTCGGCGGGCATGAAGTGGGTCACCCCGTCGAACTCATGCACCTGACAGAGGGCGCCCAGCTCGTTGCGCATGTCGATGACGCGCCGACAGGGGGTGCACTTGCGTTTGAGTTCCATCTTCAGCAGGAACCGGCTGTTGGTATTTTCGTTCTGGGTCAGACGGTTGAAGATTTCGTCGAAGTCCTTTTCCCGGAGCAGGGGGACAAGTTGTTCTATCAGATGTAGTGGTTGTTCTGAATCCATGTATTCCTGCCGCGGAAAGTCACTTTTCCGATTCTGGGTTTGATCTGCCGGTCGCAAACAAGTATATCAAGCAGGAATTCATCCTGTCCCCGAGTTATCCATGGCCAAAAACAAAACCGCCTATGTTTGTTCCGAATGTGGAGCCGACTTCACCCGCTGGCAAGGCCAGTGCAGCGAGTGCAAGGAGTGGAACACCATCACCGAGGTGCGACTGGGGGTGACGACACCCGGCAAGAGCGCTCGCTATACCGGTTATGCGGGCGCAGTCGGCAGCCAGGTGCAGACCCTGGCGGAGATCGCCACCACGGAGATCCCCCGTTTCAGCTCGGGCTTCAAGGAGCTGGACCGCGTACTCGGTGGCGGCGTGGTCCCCGGTTCGGCCATTCTCATCGGCGGCAACCCCGGGGCCGGCAAGTCGACCCTGTTGCTGCAGACCATGTGCGGCCTGGCGCAGCGCATGAAGACCCTCTATGTGACCGGTGAGGAATCACTGCAACAGGTGGCGATGCGGGCCGGTCGGCTGGGTCTGCCCACGGACAAGCTGCGCATGTTGTCCGAGACCAGTGTCGAGCAGATCTGCCTCATCGCCCAGCAGGAGCAACCTCAGATCATGGTCATCGACTCCATCCAGGTGATGCACGTGGCGGATGTGCAGTCTGCGCCGGGGTCCGTCTCCCAGGTGCGGGAGTCGGCGGCGCTGTTGACACGCTATGCCAAGCAGAATCATGTGGCCATCTTCATGGTGGGCCACGTCACCAAGGACGGCACCCTGGCGGGTCCCAAGGTGCTGGAGCACTGCATCGACTGCTCCGTGCTGCTGGATGGCGGGCACGACTCGCGTTTTCGCACCCTGCGCTCCCACAAGAACCGCTTCGGTGCGGTTAACGAACTGGGGGTCTTCGCCATGACTGGGCAGGGAATGAAGGAGGTGAGCAATCCTTCCGCGATTTTCCTCAGCCGCGGGGAGGAGCAGGCGCCGGGCTCCATCGTCATGGTGATCTGGGAAGGCACGCGCCCCCTGCTGGTGGAGTTGCAGGCGCTGGTGGATTACTCCCAGCTCTCCAATCCGCGCCGGGTGGCGGTGGGGATGGACCACAACCGTCTCGCCATGCTGCTGGCGGTGCTGCATCGTCACGGCGGGTTGCAGATGGCGGATCAGGATGTGTTCATCAACGTGGTGGGTGGCGTCAAAGTCGAGGAGACCAGCGCGGATCTGGCGCTGCTGCTGGCCATGGTGTCGAGCTTCCGGGATCAGGCCCTGCCCAAGGATCTGGTGGTCTTTGGCGAGGTGGGGCTCTCTGGCGAGATACGGCCCGTGCCCTCGGGTCAGGAGCGACTGCAGGAGGCGGCCAAGCACGGCTTCCGCCGAGCCATCGTGCCTCATGCCAATGCGCCCAAACATCCCATTGAGGGGATGGAGGTGGTGCCGGTGAAGAAACTCTCCGATGCCCTCGAGGCCCTGTAACCAACCATGAAAAAGGAGCGTATGGACGCTCCTTTGTTTTTCTGCCCGCCCGCTCAGGATTCGGGGGGGACGTGGTCTCGGTGCTCTTGCAGCAACTGCTCCAGCTCGCGATGGAGCAGTTGCTCCTCTCCGATGTTCAGCTCGATCATCCGCTTGAGGTGAGTGGCGCTGTCGATGTCGATGTGGTGGCAGTAAAACCCCAGCTTCTTGCTGGCTTCGTGGGTCAGCTCGACCTGCATCTTGATCTCGATGTCGCTGCCCCCGAGCACGAAGCAGATTTCGTACTCCTTGTCCTCGCTGGCGACCCAATCCTCGGGTCTGAGCAGCAGGGCTCCCTGCAGGGAGACATCGACCAGCTGGGTGCGCCACTGGTGTTCACCCTGGGTGAGCTTGGCGGCGGTCAAATAGAAAATCCGAGTAAAGTGGCGGCGCTCGGCCATGGTCGTCTCCGGTCTGCGTGCGAGCAAGATGCTCATCCTTCATGTTGCAGAGTGTAATCCAGCTGGCACGCCAGGATATTGAACTGGCTCCGATATTGAATATCAGACCTGCTGATGGCTGAGGGATTCCACCACCTGCAGCGCCTTGACCAGCCGATCCTCCTGTTTGAACCTGTCTTCCAGCACGGGGCCGAGTTGGTTCAGATCCTCGTCCAGTTGCAGCAACTGGGCTTCGTCGGCGTTGCTGTACTTGTCGTTGAACTCCAGCGCGAATTCGGTACAGGCACGGATATGGGGGTAGATGCGCTTGGCCAGCTCCAGTTTGTCGCCGCTGGCTTGCTCAAAGGCGGTGACGACGTGGTTGTAGATCTCGAAATGGCCTGCGCTGACGTAGTCGACCAGTTGTTCGCAAAAACGTTGCAGTTCTACATGGCCTGGGAGGGTGCGTTGCTTGCACTTGGCGGGCATGAGGCCTGCCAGTCGCATGTACTCGACCAGCAACGCCTGTCTGGCATCCAGCCAGTCATCTATTGCTCTGTGCTTGCCTGCCAGCGCGCGCTTGGTTTTTTCCAGTTCAGTTAACATAGTCCCTCCATGGGCATGGCATGCGGCACTCGGGTCGCACGCCTCCGGTCATTCTCATCGACTGACGACACTCCTATAACTAGGGAAAATCCAGTTGACCGTCAATAGGAGTGTAGGGATATTGTTACATCAGGCGGGGATTTGCATGCCTCTCCCCACCGGTGCTTCGCATCCTGTCGCCCATCCAGGGGACAAGGGGGCGATATATGTGACTATTTCCGCAGATCTTGATGAAAACCCCAGCATTCAAGCCAATCCGGCTGATAAAGCCTTTGCCTGAGTGTTTTTTTTTGAATAGAGTGGCCCGGTGCTAAATGCCCGATCATAAAGGAAATGTTATGAACAAAGCTCAACTTGTCGATGCAATTGCCGCCAAAGCAGACCTGAGCAAAGCTCAGGCCAAAGTCGCTCTGGAAGAGATCATCAATGGTATTACCCAGAGCCTGAAAGAGGGCGATGCCGTTCAGTTGGTGGGTTTTGGTACCTTCAAGGTCAACCATCGCGCGGGCCGTACCGGTCGCAACCCGCAAACCGGTAAAGAGATCCAGATTGCAGCCGCCAATGTGCCGTCCTTCGTGGCTGGCAAGGCGCTGAAAGACGCCGTCAAATAAGATCGTCTTGTAATCAAATGAAACCCGGCTTGTGCCGGGTTTTTTCTTGCCATCTTCGTCAAAATTTGTTTCAGATACACTCAGGATATGGCATGCGCTGTAGCGAGGTGGATATGGAACAGAAAAATGCCATTCGGCAGGTAGCCGTCCCCTGGGCTCCCTCTCGTCAACTCCCTCCCGGCCTGGTCGTGGCCGAACTGCATCAGGATATCTGGAGCGACACCCTGACCGTCATGCTGGGGCGTGCTCGCAGCATCGATCTGCCTCCGTTGCCCCTGTGCCGGGTGAGTTTTCGCCACATCTTCGCGGTGCGGGTGATGGAGGATTGTGATCTGGCGGAGGGGCGTGACAGCCACGTCATCGAGGAGCAGATCCAGCTCATCACCCCGTCCCGTTTCGCCAGCTGGTTCCATCAGGAATCCGATGGACTGCACCTGGATGAAGATTTGCAGCACTACCGCATCTCGACCTGGGATTACTGCGCCGATGTGCTGACCTCTTCTCCCCCTGAACTCCAGTTTATGGTTCAGGAGGAGTAAGCCAGACTGTCGGGCCGCCTCCGTGGTGACAAAAAAGCCGGCGCAGGGGCGCCGGCTTTTTCTTGTTCGAGAGAGGTGGCGTTCAGCCCAGGAGTTGGTCCCGGTGCAGCCCCAGCACGATCAGCAGCCCGATGAAATAGAAGGCGCTGAGCTTGATGCCGAGAATGGTGAGCAGGCCGGCGCACAGACGCACCAGGGCCTTGTGCAGTCAGGATCCTGTGAAGCGGTACATGATCACTCCACCGCGTCGGCTGGCGCGAATTCCGGCACCTTGGCCATGGCGTCCAGCACCACTTGAATGTCGGCCCCCGGCTTGCAGGCATTCTCGCTCAGATGGCGACGCCAGGCGCGCGCGCCCTGCATGTTCTGGAACAACCCCAGCATGTGGCGGGTCATGTGGGAGAGGTAGTTGCCCTTGGCCAGCTCTTGTTCGATATAAGGCAGCATCATCCGCACCACCTCGTGGCGGCTTGGCACGGCACGGTTCTCGCCGAACACCAGATTGTCCACCTGGGCCAGAATGTAGGGGTTCTGGTAGGCTTCGCGGCCCATCATGACCCCGTCGAGGTGCTGCAGATGTTCAAGAGTCTGCTCCAGACTGGTCACCCCGCCGTTGATGGCAATGGTCAGATCCGGGTAATCCTGCTTGACCCGGTAGACGCGAGGATAATCGAGGGGCGGGATCTCGCGGTTCTCTTTCGGACTCAGACCGCTCAGCCAGGCCTTGCGGGCATGGACGATGAAGGTATCGCAACCGGCGTCCCGTACCTGCTCGATGAAGGCCTGCAAGAACTCGTAGGAGTCTTGCTCGTCGATGCCGATACGGGTCTTCACGGTGACCGGAATGTCGACTACGTCGCGCATCGCCTTGACGCAATCAGCCACCAGCGCGGGTTCGCCCATGAGGCAGGCGCCGAAGCGGCCGTTTTGCACCCGATCGGAAGGGCAGCCGACGTTGAGGTTGACCTCGTCATACCCGCGCTCCTCGGCGAGCCTGGCGCAGCGGGCCAGGTCTGCCGGGTTGCTGCCACCCAGTTGCAGGGCGAGAGGGTGTTCCTGCTCGCTGTAACCCAGATAGTCGCCCTTGCCGTGGATGATGGCGCCCGTGGTCACCATCTCGGTATAGAGCAGGGTCTGGCGGGTCATCAGACGGTGGAAATAACGGCAATGCCGATCGGTCCAGTCCAGCATGGGGGCGATGGAAAAGCGCTGCGCCTGCATAAAAATCATCCGGGTTGGCCAAACAAGGGGCGGGATTCTATCACAACGTGAGACAGCCCCAGAAAATGAATTTTGTCGCCGCGCACTGGGGGCCCTGTGATAGTATCCGGCTAATTGACAGGGTATCTGCGTGAACATGAATCAAGACCAACTTCTACAACGAGCGGAACGCCTCTGCGAGCAGCGCGGGATCCGTTTCACCCCGACACGGCGCCAGGTGCTCCGGCTGCTTGCCGCCCACGGCAATGCCATCAGTGCCTATGATTTGCTGGCCCAGTTGCAGCAGACCGAGGCTCATGCCAAACCGCCTACCGTCTATCGGGCGCTCGACTTCCTGCTCGAACAGGGCTTTGCCCACAAGGTGGAGTCGCTCAACGCCTTCATCTTCTGCTGCCACTTCGACCATGCCCACCCGATGCAACTGCTGATCTGCGATCGTTGCGGTGAGGTAGTGGAGCTGCACGATCCCGCCATCGACGGCGCCTTTTCCGAGCAGGCTCGTCAGCATGGTTTTACTATTACCAACAAGACCATAGAAGCCCATGGTCAATGTGCCCGCTGTTCCGTTACCGTAGGAAGTCAAGATGAAGGCTGATTTTGTAAACCCGTTCCTGCTCTCCCTGCTCAACGTGCTCTCCACCATGGCACAGCTGGAACTCAAACCGGGCGCGCCCAAGCGCAAGACGGACGAGCTGGCTCGGGGAGATGTCTCCGGCCTGATTGGCATGGTGGGTCCGCAGACCCGGGGTTCCCTCTCCATCAGCTTCGAGAAGGGGCTGGCATTGGAGATCATGCGTCGCATGCTGGGGGAGGCGCCGGCCACCATCAACGAGGAAGTGACCGACATGGTGGGCGAGATCACCAACATGGTGACGGGCGGCGCCAAACGCATGCTGGGGGAGAAGGGCTATGAGTTCGACATGGCGACCCCGGTCATCGTCTCCGGTCCCAATCACACCATCACTCACCGGGCGGACGGCGCCAAGATCATGATGCCGTTCGAATCGGAGTATGGCCGTGCCACCATCGAGATCTGCTTCGAGTAATCGCCATGTGGAAGATGCTGAAATGGAGTGTCATCGGTGGGGTGGTGCTGCTTATCCTGTCGGATATCGAGATCAGCACCTCTCTCTACAAGTACGAAGACAACCGCGTGGAGATCAACTTCCCGCGCTGGCAGGCTGACCAGCCCTGGGGCACCCTGCGCTGGCATGCGGGCCGGTTTGAGCATCACTGGTACGGTCTTGCAGGCAAACCCAAGCCAGCAACCGTACTCTGAGGAGCGCTCTCCACAACGGATGGACCAGATTGCACCAACAAAAAAAGAGGCCAGCGAATGCTGGCCTCTTTATTGGGTCAAGATCTGTTATCAGGCCGCTTCTGCAGCCAGCTTGCCATTGCCACGCACCATGACACCGAGGCCACAGGCCAGCAGGGTCGGCAGCAACCAGGCCAGGCCCTTGTCAAACAGCGGCAGGAAGGCGAAAGCATCCATCTTCATGCCGGCGGCGCCCAGGCCGTCCAGACAGCCGAACAGGAAGGCGACCAGCAGCACGGAGCGGAACACCAGGCGGGGGCGACCGAAGTAACCCTTCAGGAAGGTGACCAGCACCAGCGCCACGGCAACCGGGTAGATGGCGACCAGCACCGGAATGGAGAGGCTGATGAGCTGGCTCAGGCCCACGTTGGCCACGACGCCGCAGATGACACCCAGCAGCACGACCAGCTTCTTGTAGCTCATGCCGGTCAAGTTGTGGAAGAAGTCGGAGCAGGCGGAGATGAGGCCGACGGCCGTGGTGAAGCAGGCCAGGGTGATGATGGCAGCCAGGATGAACTGACCCGGTTGGCCGAACAGGCTCAGCACGTAGGCGTTGACGATGGCACCGCCGTTGCTCACGTCTGTGGCGACGCCGGCAGCGGTGTTGCCCAGCTGGAACAGGGAGACATAGACCACGGAGAGACCGATGGCGGAGATGATGCCCGCGATGGCCAGGTACTTGAACTGGCTCTGGTAGTCATGGATGCCTTTCTGGCGCAGCAGGTCGACTATCAGGGCGCCGAACATCAGGGACGCCAGGGTGTCCATAGTGTTGTAGCCTTCCAGAATGCCCTTCACGAAGGGGGTGCTCTGATAGTCACCGGATGCGGCAGGCATGCTTCCTTGCGGTGCGACGAAGACACCGATGGCCAGGGTCAGCAGCAGCAGCATCAGCAGCGGGGTCAGGTACTTGCCGATGGCATCCATCAGCTTGCCCTGGTTCAGGGAGACCAGGATGGCCACGCCAAAGAACAGTACTGTGTAGGCAGCCAGACCGGATGGTCCCATGTCGCCAAGGAAGGGCTTGAGGCCCATCTCGTAGGCCACCAGGCCGGTACGGGGGGCGGCGAAGGCCGGGCCGATGATGATGTAGATGGCGACGGCCAGTGCGGTGGCCACGCCGGTCGGCAGCAGCTTGGTCATGCCGGCCCAGCCGTTGCCAGCCTTGGCGACGGCGATGATGGTGATGAGGGGCAGGCCCACGGCGGTGACCAGGAAGCCCAGCATGGCCAGGGAGAGGTGCTCACCCGCCATGAAGCCGGCCAGGGGCGGGAAGATGATGTTGCCTGCGCCCAGATAGAACGCAAAGGTCATGAAGCCCAATCCGAGTACATCGGACAATGTGAGTGATTTCGTCAAGTTCAACCTCGTCTGTCTTGTAAACTATTGCTTGTTATAGTTTTTTATTTGTCAGTGACCGGCACTTTCCGGGGGTAAAAAAAAGAGCCCCGCTGGTTTTTTCATCGCGACCAGTGGTTTGAACTGGTCTTGAGCGGGCGCTCATTTAGCAGTCAGCATAATGATGTGAAAAAATAGTTCAAGGCAAAATTTACATCTTCAAATAGAAGGGGCTGGTTAGTTGGATATATCTGTCGGAATAGCCTCCTGTGGCAGAATGGATCACAATTTCACCCCTCTCACACTTGTTTAATCCTCTGCCAAGCAGCAATAAAACACGATTTGCCTCTTTCCCCTCTCTGGTAGTAACAGCCAAATAACAACGCTCATACAGATCATAACTCGACGAAATGCATAAAATTTCATCCGCCATCGCCGTGGGCAGCACCAGGGCCAGTTGCCCGGTACGGCTCAGCAGGCGATCGCTGGCGGCCAGCAATCCCCTGGGGGCGAGCCCCCCGGTATGACGGGCCAGAGCCCTGGCCGGATCGCGGAGTGTCTGGCCTGCCGGGAAATAGGGCGGGTTGGAGACGATGAGATCGTAAGGGGGGGCGAGGTGATCCTGAATGGCGCTCTCTATGATGGTGACCCGCTCACGCCAGGGGGAGGCCGCCACATTCTCCTGGGCCTGCATGGCTGCATCCTTATCCAGCTCCACCCCGTCTATGTGGCAGTCGTTCGTGCTGCGCTGGGCCAGCATCAGGGCGATGAGGCCGCTGCCGGTGCCGATGTCCAGCACCCGACGGGCGTTGTCGACCGGCGCCCAGGCTCCCAGCAAAATGCCGTCCGTACCGACCTTCATGGCGCAGCGGTCGTGATCGATGTGAAATTGCTTGAACGTGAAACCGTTGTTGCGCCCCATTCGGCCCTCCTCCTGTGCCTGCCCGCGGAAAATGGCCGGCGATTATAGCGGCTAAGCCACAGTCACCATAGGAGCCGGCGGCATAATCGCCTATAATCTGCCGCTTCCTTAATGACCGAGTATTGCCATGAGCCAGTCCTTTGATGATTTCGACCTGAATCCAGCCCTCAGTCGGGCCTTGGCCGAGATGGGATTCACCCGCCCCACCACCATCCAGCAGATGGTGCTGGAGCCAGCCCTGGACGGCCGCGATATTCTGGCCTCTGCGCCGACCGGAACCGGCAAGACCGCCGCCTTCCTGCTTCCCGCGATGCAGCACCTGCTGGACTTCCCGCGTCGCAAGCCGGGTCCGTGCCGCATGTTGATCCTGACTCCGACCCGCGAGCTCGCGCTGCAGGTGAGTGCTCACGCCAAGGCCCTGGCGGTACACACCCATCTCAGCATCGAGACCATCATCGGTGGCGTCAGCCATGAAGAGCAGCTGCCTGCCCTGACCAAGACCACCGACATCGTGGTGGCCACCCCAGGCCGTCTGCTCGAGTACATCGAGAAAGAGGAGTTCGAGAGCCACGACATCGAGGTGCTGGTGCTGGATGAAGCGGACCGGATGCTGGACATGGGCTTCATCAAGGACGTGAACCGCATCGTGGAAGAGGCGCGCTACCGCAAACACACCATGCTCTTCTCCGCCACCCTGGAAGGGGCCGGCCTCGAGAAGTTTGCGAGCGAGATCCTCAAAGACCCGGTTGAGCTGCACGCCGAGCCGCCCCGCAGCGAGCGCCGCCCCATCACCCAGTGGGTCCACCTGGCCGATGATGCCGCCCACAAGCTGGCTCTGCTGGTGCACATCCTGAAAAACCCGGAGACCCAGAAGGCCATCATCTTCGTCAAGACCCGTGAGCGACTGGCGGAGCTTTCCGGCCAGTTGCAGGCGGCAGGCGTGCCCTGCGCCTGGATCCGTGGCGAGATGGAGCAGGCCAAGCGCATCGAGTCTATCCGCAAGTTCCACGAAGGGGAGGTGCCCTTCCTCATCGCCACCGACGTGGCCGCCCGCGGCATCGATCTGCCGAACGTCAGCCATGTCATCAACTACGACATGCCCTACGGCGCGGATGTCTATGTGCACCGCATCGGTCGTACCGGCCGTGCCGGCAACCGTGGCTGCGCCATCAGCCTGGTGGAAGCCCACGACATGGCCATGGTCGCCAAGATCGAACGCTACACCGAGGAGCGCCTCAAGCGCCGGGTGATCGATGAGCTGCGCCCCAGACACAAGGAAGCGCGGGTGCCGGTGAAGAAGAAAAAGCCGAAGGATGCCAAGAAGTCGGCAAAGAAGAAAAAGAAGTAATGCCCCCGAGCACAGTTGAAACGGCCATCCCAGGATGGCCGTTTTGCTGTCTGCTGCCTGGGGAGTGGCCTGAGAGAGGCGCAGAAAAAAGCCGACGCAAGGACGTCGGCCAACAAAAAGTGCTTACAACAGAGGATTCACAGAGTCAGACCCGAGGATCTCCGACTTGGTTCCCTTGAATGTGTAATTAATTTTCAGCGCGCTTGAACATCAGGGTATTGGCGTCGGACTCTTCCGGTACAAAGTAGTAGCCGTCGGCATTGAAACCGGTCAGCTGTTCCACCCGGGTGAGCCGATGCTTGATGATGTGGCGTGCCATCATGCCGCGGGCCTTCTTGGCGTAGAAGCTGATGATCTTGAACTGGCCGTTCTTCTCGTCCTTGAACACCGGTGTGATGATGCGCCCCTGCAGGGCTTTCGGGCGCACCGACTTGAAATACTCGTCGGAGGCGAGGTTGATCAGCACGTCGTCCCCCTGGGCCGCCAGCGCCTTGTTCAGGTGCTCAGTAATGATGTCGCCCCAGAACTGGTAGAGGTCCTTGCCGCGCGGGTTGTCGAGGCGGATCCCCATCTCCAGGCGGTAGGGCATCATGAGGTCAAGCGGCCGCAGCACGCCATAAAGGCCGGAGAGCATGCGCAGGTGGGCCTGGGCGAAGTCGAGATCGGCCTCGCTGAAATCTTCTACGGCCAGACCGGTGTAGACGTCCCCCTTGAAGGCCAGCAGCGCCTGGCGGGCGTTGGCCGGCGTGAAGTCAGGCTGCCACTCGGCAAAGCGGGCGGCGTTGAGGCCGGCGAGCTTGTCGCTGATCTTCATCAGGCTGGCGATCTGGTCCGGGCTCAGTTGACGAGCCCGGGTGATCAGTGCTGCGGAGTGGTCCAGCAGTTCGGGTTGGGTGAAACGGGAGGTCACCAGGGGTGACTCGTAATCCAGCGTCTTGGCCGGGGAAACCACAATCAGCATAACTGTCCTTTACTAGCGGTGACGCACACCCCTCATTCATCCAGGGTCACGTTGTCGAGAGTGCCTGCGCCCAGCTGCTCGTGACCCGACAGCTTGATGAGCAGTCGCAGGTCGTTGGCGGAGTCGGCATGGGCAAGGGCCTCACTGTAGCCAATTTGGCCGGCGCAGAACAGGGTGAACAGCGCCTGATCGAAGGTCTGCATGCCGAGCTCGCCGGATTTGGTCATCACCTCCTTGAGTCTGTGCATCTCTCCCTTGCGGATGATGTCGGTGACGAGCGGGGTGTTGAGCAGGATCTCGAAGGCGGCGACCCGGCGCTGCCCATGAGCGGAGGGGAGCAGCTGCTGGGCGACGATGGCGCGCAGGTTGAAGGAGAGATCGAACAGGAACTGGCGGTGCTTCTCCTGGGGGACCAGATGCAGGATGCGATCCAGCGCCTGGTTGGCATTGTTGGCGTGCAAGGTGGCGAGGCAGAGGTGCCCCGTCTCGGCGAACTGGATGGCGAACTCCATGGTCTCCTGGGAGCGGATTTCACCGATGAGGATGACATCCGGGGCCTGGCACAGGGAGTTTTTGAGGGCGACATCGAAGGATGCGGTGTCGATCCCCACCTCCCGCTGGGTCACCAAGCAGCGATCGTGCTGATGGACGAACTCCACCGGATCCTCCACCGTCAGGATGTGGCCGTCACCGTGCTGGTTGCGAAAGCCGATCATGGCCGCCTGGGTGGTGGACTTGCCGGCGCCAGTGGCGCCGACGAAGAGCACCAGCCCGCGTTTGGCCATGGCGACCTCCTGCAGGATGGGGGGCAGCACCAGCTCGTCAAAGGTGGGGATGCGGGTCTCGATGCGGCGCAGCACCATGCCTGGCATATCCTGTTGCCAGAAGGCGCTGACCCGAAAGCGCCCCAGCGAGCCTCGCTGGATGGCGTAGTTGGCCTCGCGGGTGTGCAGGAAGCGCTCGAAGTGGGTCTCGTCCAGGCTCTCCCTGATCAACGCCAGCGCCGTCGTCTTGTCGAGGGGAGCCGGCCCGAGCGACACCAGACGCCCGTTGACCTTGAGGGTCGGGGGGGCATCGACCGTGATGAAGAGATCCGAGCCCTTTTGTTCAACCAGTGCGGCGAGCAGAACATCCATGTTCATGGCGACTCCTTGGGTGTGCAAGCTTAAATGGTATTGGGATCGACCGCCTTGGCCTTGGCATCAAGGGAGGCGACGACCCCCCGGTTGACCAGCTGCTTGAGGCTCTGGTCCATGGTCTGCATGCCGTGGGTCATCCCGGTCTGGATGACGGAATAGAGCTGGGCCACCTTGTCTTCCCGGATGAGGTTTCGCACCGCCGGGATCCCCAGCATGATCTCGTGGGCCGCCACCCGGCCGCCACCGATACGCTTGAGCAGGGTCTGGGAGATGACCGCCCGCAGGGATTCGGAGAGCATGGATCGCACCATGTCCTTCTCCGAGCCGGGGAAGACGTCGATGATACGGTCGATGGTCTTGGCAGCCGAGGAGGTGTGCAGGGTGCCAAACACCAGGTGACCGGTTTCGGCGGCGGTCATGGCGAGGCGGATGGTTTCGAGGTCCCGCATTTCACCTACCAGGATGATATCCGGGTCTTCCCGCAGGGCCGACCGCAGGGCGTTGCTGAAGCTCTTGGTGTCGCGGTGTACTTCCCGCTGGTTCACCAGGCAGCGCTTGTTCTCGTGCACGAATTCGATGGGGTCCTCGATGGTGAGGATGTGGTGGTGGAAGTTGTCATTGATGTAATCGACCATGGCGGCCAGGGTGGTGGATTTGCCCGAGCCGGTGGGCCCAGTCACCAGTACCAGGCCGCGAGGGTACTCCGCTATCTTGCGAAATATCTCCGGCGCCCCCAGATCGTCCAGGGTCAGAACGGTGCTCGGGATGGTACGAAACACGGCGCCCGAGCCGCGCGCTTGCTGGAAGGCGTTGACCCGAAAGCGTGCCATGCCGGGCACTTCGAAGGAGAAGTCCACTTCGAAGTTCTCCTCCAGCTCCTTGCGCTGGTGGTCATTCATGATGTCGTAAATGAGAGCATGGACTTCCCGGTGATCCAGGGCGGGCAAATTGATCTTGCGAACCTCCCCATCAACCCTGATCATCGGGGGGACCCCGGCCGAGAGGTGTAGATCCGAGGCCTTATGCTTTACACTGAATGCCAATAACTCTGTGATATCCATAGATTTGTTATTCTCCCATCACAAGATTACGAACGAAATATGAGCCAGATTGCCCAGCACCTGCTTCAGGTAAAGGAACGTATTGTAGAGGCTGCCCGGCGTGTTGGCCGCAGCCCAGATCACATCCAGTTGCTTGCTGTCAGTAAAACCAAGCCGCTGGGGGACATTCAGGCTGCCTATGCCGCCGGCCAGCGGCGCTTTGGCGAATCCTACGCCCAGGAGGCCGCGCTCAAGATTGATGCCTTGCGCGAACAGAACGCCTGTACAGACATAGAGTGGCACTTTATCGGCCCGCTGCAATCGAACAAGTCCAAGCTGGTGGCGGAGCGGTTCGACTGGGTTCAAAGTGTCGATCGCGACAAGCTCATCGAACGCCTCAACAACCAGAGACCGAGTGGGCTCGCGCCGCTAAATATCTGTCTGCAAATCAATATTAGCGGAGAGAGCAGCAAATCCGGTACGTCGGAGCAAGAGATTTTCCGCCTGGCCTCCCTGGTGGCCCAAAGCGAGCGGCTGCGGCTGCGCGGCCTGATGGCCATCCCCGAGCATACCCGCGACGAGGGGGTGCTGGCGGCCCAGATGGCGCGCATGCAGGCTCTGTTCACCGAGCTTGCGCAACAATACCCGAGCGTCGACACCCTTTCGATGGGAATGACCGAGGATCTCGAGCCGGCCATTGCCCATGGCAGCACCATGGTGCGGGTCGGGACCGCCATCTTCGGGGCCCGTGACTATTCATGAGCAAGAGCCGGGGCGAGAAACACACCCGGTCGTGCTTTTTTCAGGTAAACAGGCGCGTGTGATGCTGTCAGCCTGCACAGGCTGGGTCGGCATCCGCTGCGATGTCAGTAACAGGAGTGTTTGATGCAGCAGAGAACCCTCGCCTTCATCGGGGCAGGCAACATGAGCCGCAGTATCATTGCCGGCCTCATCCAGGCGGGTTACCCGGCAGAGCGTATCATCGCCGCCAATCCCAGCCGCCCCAAGCTGGACGAACTGGCCAGCCAGTTCGGCATCCGTATCACCCAGGACAACGCCGAGGCGGCCCGGGAGGCCGAGGTGATCGTGCTGGCGGTCAAGCCCCAGCTGATGGCGGGCATGCTGAGCGCGCTGGTGGCCGAGCTTGGCTCGCTGGATGGCAAGTTGCTCATCTCCATCGCTGCCGGCATTCGCGTCGCGCGCTTGCAGGAGATGGCAGGCGGTCACGATCGCATCATTCGCACCATGCCCAACACCCCCTCCTTGCTGGGGCTGGGGATGACCGGGCTCTATGCACCGCCCGCCATCGGGCAGGCCGATAGGGCGGTGGCCGAACAGATGATGCAATCCGTGGGCAAGACCCTCTGGGTGGAGCAGGAGGCCGGCATCAACGGCGTCATTGCGGCGGCGGGCAGTGCCCCGGCCTACTTCTTCCTGTTCATGCAGGCGATTGCCGAGGAGGCCGAGGCCATGGGCTTTACGCCGGAGCAAGCCCGCCTGCTGGTGCAGCAAACCGCCCTGGGGGCGGCCGCCATGGTGGAGCAAAATCCCGAGCTGTCGCTGCAGACCCTGCGCGAGCAGGTGACCAGCAAGGGCGGGACCACGGCCGAGGCCGTCAAGACATTCCAGGAGCAGGGGCTGATGCCGCTGACCGCAAGAGCCATGCAGGCGGCCGTTACCCGGGCCGGCGAAATGGAAACCCTTTTCTGAATCCCTTTTAGCAAGGAGCCCGGATGAACACGGCTTACTTTTTGATTAACACTGTCTTTGATCTCTACCTCATGGTGGTGCTGCTGCGGGTCTGGCTGCAGTGGGCGCGGGCCGACTTCTACAACCCGATGAGCCAGATGGTGGTCAAGCTGACCAACCCGCTGGTGGTGCCCCTGCGCCGCGTCATCCCGGGTTTTGGCGGGCTGGACATGGCCTCTGTGCTGCTGGCGCTGCTGATCGCCTTTGGCAAGTTGGTCCTGCTCAAGAGCATGAATGTGCTGCAGGCGGACTGGCTCACTCTCTGTCTGTTTGCGACGCTCACCGTGTTGAAGAAAGCGGGTTCCATGATCTTCTGGATCCTGCTTATCCGCGCCATCCTGAGCTGGGTCAGCCAGGGTCGCAACCCCATTGAATACGTGATGCACCAGCTCACTGAACCCTTCCTGGCCCCCATTCGCCGCATCCTGCCTGCACTGGGCGGGCTGGATCTCTCCGTGCTGGTCGCTTTCATCGCGCTGCAGGCCATCAACTACCTGATGGGGGATCTGTTCGGCCAGTTGTGGTGGATGATCTGATGCCCGCCGTCCTGCTGGAAGGGGACGAGCTGGTGTTGCATCTGATGATCCAGCCCAAGGCGAGCCGGGATCAGATCATCGGATTGCACGGTGACGAGTTGAAAGTGGCCATCACGGCACCGCCGGTGGATGGTCAGGCCAACAGTCACCTGATCAAGTACCTGGCCAAGCAGTGCAAGGTGGCCAAGGGGCAGGTTCGCATCCTGCGGGGGGAGCTGGGTCGGCACAAGACGGTCGCCATCGACGCGCCAAAGCAGATCCCCGCCGAGATTGCCGCTCTGCTCGATAATCAGGATTGATACGAGAGGGATGACATCATGAAAACAGCCTGGATGAGTTGCCTGCTGGCGCTCCTGATGACGCTGCCGCTGCGGGCTGAGCAGATGCAGGAGCTGGGCCCCTGGAAAGTGCACTACAGCGCGTTCAACTCCAGCTTCCTCACCCCCGAGGTAGCCAGGACCTATGGCCTGGAGCGCAGCCGCTATAACGGCATCGTCAATATCGCGGTGCAGAACAAGCAGGGGGTGGCACAGGCGGTGGGGATCAGCGGCGAAGCCCGCAATCTGACCGGCACCCTTCGCACCCTGAATTTTCAGGAGGTGAAAGAGGGGAATGCCATCTATTACCTGGCAGTCCTGCCCTATCGCAATGAGGACACCTACCAGTTCACCCTGAAGATCATGGGGGAGGGGCAGCAGCAGACGCTGACCTTCCAGCAGACCTTCTACGTCGACTAGATTGCAGGGTGAATGCAGATGCCCTGCCCCCACGGGGGCGGGGCATTTTTTTGCCCGGTGAACCTGTGCTCGACGTCAGTGGCTGGCCAGGGGATAGGTAAACAGGGCCAGGTGGGCGAAGTTGAACAGGAAGTGGAACAGGATGGCGATACTGAGGCGCCCGCTCAGTTGGAACGCCAGGCCATAGCAGGCCCCCGCCAGCGCGGCGAACAACACCAGCAACGGGCCACCGGCAAGATGGGCTGCGCCGAACAGCAGGCTGGCGACCAGGAGACCTGCCCAGGGCGTGCTTCGGCTTGCCACCCCTTGCTGGATGCATCCCCGGAACAGCGCTTCTTCCGCCACACAGGTGAACAGCAGGTTGTTGAATGCGAACAGCCACCACCAGTGGGGCAGTCCCGCTTCGGGTTTGAGGGCGCCCAGTTGCCAGGCGGTGATGAGCAGGGCCGCGAGCGGCAGGATGAGCAGGGCCAGCGGCCGCCAGCGCATCGTTCCACCCGGGCCGAGCAGGCCGGGGATGGCCAGCAGCAGGGCGAAGAAAATGAGCGGCTTGTCCAGATTGAGGTAGAGGGTGAAGGGCACGCTGGCCGGGCCCGCCTGTACCTTGTCGAGCACCCTGAGATTGTCAAAGCCGGGCACCAGATGCAGCGTCAGGGCGAGGGACCACAGCAGGACCAGCGTCAGTGCGACGCCGCGCCAGGGTGGGGGCAGGGTGGGGGTACGCCAGGCCAGCAGCAGACCGGCGAGGCTGACAAGAGCGGCGAGGGGCGCGAGTCGCTCAAGCCAGAAGGCGGTAAGCAGGGCAAGTCCCAACAGGAGCATGCCGGGCCTGGTCCGGCGGGCGAGGCAGCAGAGTACGGCGAGCCCCAGGACGAGCCAGATGAGGATATCGGGGAGTGGTAACATCGAGTCTCCTTGTATGAATGAAGGGCGCACCTTAACGATCCCCATGGTCTGGTTCAAGGAAAAGGGACTGGCCGGCAGAAGACGCGCAATGAAAAGCCGGAGCTGGGCTCCGGCTTGGGCGGCGGCAAGATGCCACCGAGAGAGGCGATGGCCTTCCCGTATCAGCGACCGGACTCGGCGATGACCCGGGCGATGATGTCGGCGCGTTTGCTGGCTTCCAGCTCGCCCAGGGCGATGAGACCGGCCTTGAAGATGACGTTCTTCGGCAGACTGACGTCATCCAGAGTGGTGATGGCCTCGACGTGCATGCCGTTCAGGCGGCTGGCATCGCGCGGGCTCAGGTTGACCTGGGTGTTCAGCACCTGCTTGCCCTTCTTCTTGGGCTGGGCGGGTTTCTTCGGTTGATCCAGCTCGTCTTCCGGCAGTTCGTCATCAAAATCGTAAATGGACATAGTCAATCCTGTTGGGTTGCAAGGGGCATGCTCGCCCGAATGGGGGTAATCAGCCCATATCCTCGTTGCGGATAAAGGCGCGCCAGGAGCCGAGTACCTGGGCAAAATCTTCCAGCCCGCACATGGCCAGCTGTTCATCATCGTAGTAGGCGAGATCGTCGAGATCCTCGTCCTGCTCGATATTGAGGACATTGGCCTTCACCTCGGCTTCCTCGTGGGTCAGCAGCAGGGAGTAGTCGCCCCCCAGCAGCCGGTATTCGGTGCGGGCCCGGCTGGAGAGCTGGTCGATGATGGCGAACAGCTCGTCGAGCTTCTCCTCGTCCTTGCCCACCTCGTCGATCAACCACTGGCCGATGGCTTCATGGCCCATGGAGAACCGGGCGCGATAGCCACCGAACGGGTCGCGGCGAAATTCATAATCCATAGCGGAGTCCATATCGGAGGGTGAAACCACCACGGCACAAAGCGGCATGATGCCGGATCCTTGATCCATGGTGGGGCACTGATAGCGTAAAGTGGCCTATTCTAGCGATCCCCCCCGCGCTTGTCTTGATGATGTGGGATCTTTAACGGGTGATCCCGGTGATGGCGCACGCCGGGGACCCTGTCAACGAATGGTATGGAGAGGCAATGCAGCTCAACGACGCGCTCGCGCATCAGATAGTCAGCCGGGCGATGAAGATCCTCTCGTTCTCGGTCAACGTCATGGATGAGCGGGGACTCATCATTGCGTCCGGCAATCCGGAGCGGCTGCACCAGCGCCACGAGGGGGCCGTGCTGGCCCTGACCGAGAACCGGGTGGTGGAGATAAGCGAGGCCACCGCCCGGGAGCTCAAGGGGGTGAGGCCCGGCATCAACCTGCCCATCGCCTATCAGGGGGAGCTGCTCGGTGTCATCGGCATCTCTGGGGATCCGGACATCGTGCGTGCTTACGCCGAGCTGGTGCGCATGACCGCCGAGCTCATCCTGGAACAGGCGGCGCTCACCGAGCAGTTGCAGTGGGACAAGCGCCACAAGGAGGAGCTGGTGTTGCAGCTCATTCGCGGCGAAGGGCGGGCCGATCAACTGCAACAGGTGGCCCGCTTCCTCGAGCTGGATCTCGCCCAGCCCCGGGTGGTGGCCGTGCTGGCGCTGGAGGAGGCCGAGCCCGCCCAGGTGAGGGAGCTGGTTCACCTGCTGGAAAACCCGGAGCGGGACAACCTGGTGGCCATCAACGGCCTGGACGAGATAGTGGTGCTTAAACCCGCCCAGCTCAGCGACGGCGTCTGGCAGTCGGCGCAGGAGCGCAGCCGGATCCGGCAGCTGCTCTCCCGTATTCCCCATTTCAAGGTTCGCATCGGGGTGGGTGATTACTTCGCCGGCATCCCCGGGCTGGCGCTCTCCTACCAGACGGCGCGAGACACCTTGCGCCGTGGCATGCGCCAGTCGCCCCGCAAGCAGGTCTATTTCTTCGAGGATTACCGGCTTTCAGTGCTGCTCGGCACCCTGGCGGACTCCTGGCAGGCGGATCAGCTGCGGGCTCCGCTGCAAAAGCTGGCGCAGGAGGACACAAAGGGAACGCTGCAAAAGACGCTGCGCCAATATTTCTTGCAGGATTGTGATCTGCATCCCTGTGCCGAAGCCCTGTTCATTCACCCCAACACCCTGCGTTATCGATTGACCCGGATAGAGCAGATAACCGGCTTGAATTTCAACAAGTTAGATGACAAGTTTCTGCTCTATCTCGGGCTCAGTCTCGATAGCTGATTTGTCTTTTCCAACAAAAATACAAGGCCGGTAAATGCTTTTTTTGGTTTTATGGCCAAAGCATTCCAGGCGGGGATCCCCATAATGGCGCCACTCATTACAACAACAAGGTGCCCGTCATGATCCCTGTATCCGCGCTCGGCGCGCTCGCCGCGCTCTCCATCGCCATCTTCCTGATCCTGAAGAAGGTGCCGCCCGCTTACGGCATGATCGTCGGTGCCCTGGCCGGCGGCCTGATCGGCGGCGCCGATCTGACCCAGACCGTCGCCCTGATGATCGGCGGCGCTCAGGGGATCACCACGGCGGTAATGCGGATCCTGGCGGCGGGCGTGCTGGCCGGCGTGCTGATCGAATCGGGTGCCGCCACCACCATCGCCGAGACCATCGTCAAGAAGCTGGGCGAGACCCGCGCCCTGCTGGCACTGGCGCTGGCGACCCTGATCCTGACCGCGGTCGGCGTGTTCGTGGACGTGGCCGTCATCACGGTCGCCCCCATCGCGCTGGCCATCGCCCGCCGTGCCGACCTCTCCAAGGCGGCCATCCTGCTGGCGATGATCGGCGGCGGCAAGGCGGGCAACGTCATGTCTCCCAACCCCAACGCCATCGCGGCAGCCGATGCCTTCCACCTGCCGCTCACCTCGGTGATGGCGGCCGGCATCATCCCGGGCCTGTTCGGGCTGGTGATGGCCTACTGGCTGGCCAGGCGCCTCAACAACAAGGGCAGCAAGGTCGCCGCCGACGAGGTGGTTAGCTTCAATGGCAGCAAGCTGCCGGGCTTTGCCGCCGCCATCAGCGCGCCGCTGGTGGCCATCCTGCTGCTGGCCCTGCGCCCCATCGCCGGCATCGTGGTGGATCCGCTCATTGCACTGCCCCTCGGCGGCCTGGTCGGCGCCCTGATGATGGGCAAGTTCAGCAAGGTGAACCAGTTTGCGGTCTCGGGTCTTGCCCGCATGGCGCCGGTGGCCATCATGCTGCTGGGTACCGGTACCCTGGCGGGTATTATCGCCAACTCCGGTCTCAAGGATGTGCTGATCAGCGGCCTGACCGCCTCCGGCCTGCCCTCCTACCTGCTGGCTCCCATCTCCGGTGCCTTGATGTCGCTGGCGACCGCCTCGACCACCGCCGGTACCGTGGTGGCCTCCAACGTGTTCAGCTCCACCCTGATAGAGCTCGGCATCAGCAGCCTGGCGGGGGCCGCCATGATCCACGCCGGTGCTACCGTGTTTGACCACATGCCCCACGGCTCCTTCTTCCATGCCACCGGTGGCAGCGTCCACATGGGCGTGGGTGAGCGGCTCAAGCTCATCCCCTACGAAACCGCGGTCGGTCTGACCATTGCCGCCGTCTCCACCCTGATGTTTGGCGTGTTTGGCCTCGCCTAAGGAATTGATATGAAAATTGTTATCGCCCCCGATTCATTCAAGGAGAGCCTCAGCGCCATGGCGGTGGCCGATGCCATCGAGGCCGGCTTCAAGCAGGTGTTGCCGTATGCCACCTACGTCAAATTGCCGATGGCCGATGGCGGCGAGGGGACGGTGCAGTCCCTGGTGGACGCCACCGGTGGCCGCATTCTGCCCTTCTATGTGACCGCTCCCCTTGGCAACAAGGTACAGGGCTTCGTCGGTCTGCTGGGGGATGGCGAGCGTGCGGTCATCGAGATGGCGGCGGCCTCCGGCCTGCATCTGGTGGCGCCTGAGCTGCGCAATCCGCTGCACACCTCGAGCAGCGGCACCGGCGAGCTGATCCTGGCGGCCCTCGACATGGGGGTGAAGCATCTGATCCTCGGCATCGGCGGCAGTGCCACCAATGACGGCGGTGCCGGCATGATCCAGGCGCTTGGTGGCAAGCTGCTCAAGCGCGACGGCACTCCCATCGCGCCGGGCGGCGCCGGTCTGGCCGAGCTGGCCACCATCGACCTGAGGGGGCTGGATTCGCGTCTCGCCAAGATCACCATCGAAGTGGCCTGCGACGTGGACAACCCGCTGTGCGGGCCGAAAGGGGCCTCCGCCGTGTTCGGTCCGCAGAAGGGGGCAACTCCCGAGATGGTGGCCGAGCTGGACGCCAACCTGGCCCACTACGCCGACTGCATCGAGCAGGCGCTTGGCAAGCAGGTGAAGGAGATTGCGGGGGCGGGCGCCGCCGGTGGCATGGGCGCGGCCCTGGTGGGTCTGCTCGGCGCCGAACTGAAACCCGGCATCCAGATCGTCATCGAGGCGCTGAAACTGGCCGAGGCGGTGGCCGACGCGGACCTGGTCATCACCGGTGAGGGACGCATCGATAGCCAGACCATCCACGGCAAGACGCCAATCGGTGTCGCACGCTGCGCCAAGCAGTTCGGCAAGCCGGTGATCGGCATTGCGGGCTGCCTGACCGACGACTACGGCGTGGTACACGAGCACGGGCTGGATGCGGTGTTCGCCGTGGTCAACCGTGCCATGTCGCTGCCGGAGGCGCTGGCCACCGCCACCACCAACCTGCAGCTCACGGCCCGCAACGTGGCGGCTCTCTACCTGCTGCGCAAATGACCCTCTCTCCTGGCCGATGCGGTGCATCGGCCTGACCCTGCCCCGTGCAGCAGAGTGAGCGGCCCGTCGTGGCACCTCTGACGCACTTGCCGATCCTTGGGTCGGCTTTTTTTATTATCCTGCTGTCTTTCATATGGTTTTTGTATTCTGACAAGGGGCTTTGCGGCATAGTGATCTCCCGACAGTGAGGGAGCCACGAGAAACAAGGCCCGCCTGAGGGAGGGCTTCCCATTCCGGGGGGCAATATGCGAGGTGCGAGCCATGATCCTGCTGACCCTGGGGGTGGTGTTGTTCACCCTGAGCCATCTTTACCCCTGTTTCGCGGCACAGCACCGCGCCCGTCTGCGGGATCGGCTGGGGGAGAACCGCTACAAGGGGCTCTTCTCGCTGCTGGTGTTCGTCGCCATCGGCTGCATCCTCGCAGGCTGGCGCAGTGCCAGCCCCATGCCCCTCTATTTTCTGCCTGTCTGGGGGCCCACCCTGGTGATGGGGATCATGCCGATCGCCCTTGTCCTGCTGTGCGCGGGGCAGGGGGCCAACCATTTCCGCCGTTGGCTGGTGCACCCCCAGCTGCTCGGGGTGCTGCTCTGGTCGGGGGCCCATCTGGCGGTAAACAGCGAGGCGCGCTCCCTGGTGCTGTTTGGCGGGCTCGGTCTCTGGGCACTCATCAGCATCGTCTGGATTTCGATGCGGGAGTGGGGCCGTCACCCCCGTGCCGCCGCCACCTGGCAGGGGACGGGGATCAGTCTGGGGGCGGGGCTGGCCCTCACGGCTCTGCTTATCTTCTGGGGACACGGCTGGCTGACCGGGATCCCCCTGCACTGATCCCTGAACCAGATTCCGGGGTCTTGCGTATGATGGACAAAACAATGGGAGTCACGTCGATGAAATGGTTCACCCTGCTGCTGATGCTCGGCTCGGGCGCGGTCTCCGCCGCCTGCCCCGATTACTTCAACGTGGAGATGCGGGAGCTCAACAGCACCCAGCGCCACAACCTCTGCCAGTTGACCGAGGGCAAGGTGGTGCTGGTGGTCAACACCGCCTCCTACTGCGGTTACAGCGGTCAGTTCCGGGATCTGGAAGCCCTCTATCAGGGCTACAAGGAGAAGGGACTGATGGTGTTGGGCTTCCCCTCCAACGATTTCTGGCAGGAGGCGGGCAACGAGAACAAAACCGCCGAGGTGTGCCGCCGGGACTACGGGGTGACCTTCCCCATGTTCAACCGGGTGGCGGTGCGGGGTTCGGATGCGGTGCCGCTGTTCAAGGGGCTGGCCGCGGCTGCCGACGGTGATGCGCCCAACTGGAACTTCCACAAGTACCTGGTCGGGCGGGACGGCAAGCTGATTGCGAGCTATGGCGCCAACCAGAATCCGTCGGATGATCCTCTCAAACAGCAGATCATCGATGCCTTGGGGCACTGACCCTACCCCATGGCGGGCCGCTCTGGAATAATGCGGCCCCGCCATCCACTCCGGTGACACCGTGCTGCAACGTCTTCCCCAAATGGTGATCTTCGATGCCCTGGTTCGTGAACAGGGCATCTCGGCGGCTGCGCGCCGCCTCGGGGTCTCCAAATCCCACATCAGCAAGCAGCTCGCCCTGCTGGAAACCGCGCTCGGCGCCCAGCTGGTACAGCGCACTACCCGCCGTTTCGGGCTCACCGAACTGGGTCTGGAGTATGCCCGCCACTGCCGCGCTCTGGTGGCGGTGGCGCTGGAGGCGGAATCCATGGTGGCGGAGCGCCGTGGCAAGGTGAGCGGCGTGCTCCATCTGGGGGTTGGTCAATCCTTCGGGCGGTTGCACGTGATCCCGCGCCTCAAGGCGTTTCAGGCACGTTATCCGGATCTGGAGCTGGAGGTGTCCCTGTTCGATCACCGCACCAATCTGGTGGATGAGGGGCTGGATCTCTGGATCACCACCTACGAGGACAAACCCGAGTCCCTGGTAGGGCAGCGACTGGCAGACATCGGTTTCGTGCTGGTGGCCTCGCCGGATTATCTGCTGAGTCACGGCACGCCACTGCACCCCAGGGATCTGGCCCATCACAATTGCATCACCTACCAGAGCCGGGAGCGGCGCTACCACGAGTGGTCATTTCGCCAGGGCAAGGAGCGCCAGACGGTGCAGGTGGCGGGCAACTATCGGGTGGATCTGGCGGAAGCGGTGCGGGACGCCGCCCTGGCCGGGCTCGGCATCGCCTATGTGGCCAACTACCTGCTGGACAAGGAGCTGCAATCTGGTCAGCTCATCCCTCTGCTGCCCCAGTGGCAACCGAACCAGAAGATGGCGGTGCACGCCGTCTATGCCAGGCGAGAGCATCTGGATCCCAAGATCCGGCTGTTCATCGACTTCCTCAAGGAGAGCTTCGGACCCGGGCCCTACTGGGCGCAGCGACTCGCACCCTGGCTCGGGGGGAAATTGTCCGGCACCGAGGAATAATCGTTTCCATACAAGAACACTGGCGTGAGTGCGGTTTCAAAGTTGTGTCAAATCAGTCAGTTGGCGCAACCGATATCGTGCAAACGTTTTTGCTAACAGGGTTGTAACCCGGCGGGGTTGCGGCGGTGAGGGGAGGGGAGCAGAATCCGCGCCCATCTTCAGCCTCACTGGATGGAATCCCCCATGATTGCCCTGCTTGGTATCCTGAGCATCCTGGCCCTGGCCGCACTCTGCTCTGATAATCGTCGTCGTATCCCGTTGCGAACAGTGGGCTTTGCTCTCTGCCTGCAAGTGCTCTTCGCCGCCCTGGTGCTCTGGCTGCCCGCCGGTCAACAGGTCTTGAACGGTGTCAGCGAGAGCGTCAGCAGCGTCATCGGCTACGGCCAGGAGGGGATTGCCTTCCTGTTCGGGGATCTGGCCAAGTTCAAACTCGGTTTCATCTTCGCCTTCAACGTGCTGCCGGTGATCATCTTCTTCTCCGCGCTGATCGCCATCCTCTATCACATCGGCCTGATGCCCAAAGTGATCGCCCTGCTCGGCGGCGGCCTGCAGAAATTGCTGGGCACCGGCCGCGCCGAGAGCCTCTCTGCCACCGCCAACATCTTCGTCGGCATGGTGGAAGCGCCGCTGGTGGTCAAACCCTATCTCTCCAGGATGTCCGATTCCCAGTTCTTTGCGGTGATGAGCTGCGGGCTGGCCTCGGTAGCTGGCGGCACCCTGGTGGGCTACGCCAGCATCGGGGTCGAGCTGAAATACCTGATTGCGGCGGCCTTCATGTCCGCCCCTGCCGGGCTTGCCATGGCCAAGATCCTGGTGCCGCCCGCCGCGCAAGAGGAAGATCACCACGAAGACGTGGAGATCCCCCGCGCCACCAACGTCATTGAAGCGGCCGCCGATGGTGCCATGGCGGGTCTCAACATCGCCGTCGCCGTGGGGGCGACCCTGCTGGCCTTCGTCGGCGTGATCGCCCTGCTCAACGGCCTGCTGGGCTGGGCCGGCGACCTGGTGGGGCTGGATCTGAGCTTCCAGATCATCCTGGGCTGGCTGTTCGCCCCCGTCTCCTGGCTGATCGGTGTGCCCTGGGATCAGGCCCAGGCGGCTGGTGCCCTGATCGGCACCAAGATCGTCATCAACGAGTTCGTCGCCTTCATTGCCTTGGTGCAGGATCAGACCCTGAACGAGTCGAGCAAGGCCATCGTCACCTTCGCCCTGTGCGGTTTCGCCAACATCTCTTCCATGGCGATCCTCATCGGCGGCCTGGGGGCCATGGTGCCGGAGCGCAAGTCCTTCATCGCCCGCTACGGCATGCGCGCCATCCTGGCGGGGGTGCTGGCAAACCTGATGAGCGCCTCCCTGGCAGGCTTGTTCCTCGCCCTCTGATAGACCCTGGAAGTCAGCACCTTCCGGTCATTGCCCGCTTCGGCGGGCTTTTTTGCACCCGCTTGCAGGCAAAAAAAAGCGCCTCTGGGGAGGCGCGGGGAAAAGACAGATTGGAAGCGTCACATGGGTGCCACCTGAATGAGGGATGAGCCGTCCCATCCAAGTGTGAAGCCATGATGCCTGATGCTCTCTGAAGCGCTTCTGAGGCGATTCTTCATACTGTGTTCATTTTCAAAATGCTGCTGAAATGTGATTTTTAAATGTTTGATGCTGAAATAAAATAAATAATCAGCGATTTATTTTGTTATGCGGCTCAAAGGAAAGATGAATCGGGGCGGTGGGCATGCTCCTGCCATGGGGCGGATCCGGCGGAATATTATCCCGGTGCCGGCTCAGCGCATCACGTAACCATGCTGCAAGATGGCAAGCAACCAGCATGTTATTGGGGTGTTGCCCGTCATGAGCAGTGCAACGCGGTATGCTGTTGGGACCAGCAACTCGCATGTGATGGAGATGCCGCTCGTCAGAGGATCCGCGCGAGTGGCCTGTGGTCTGTGGTGCCTGCACCCGCAACCCGCATTTGACAGGGAGGCGCGCCCTTTCATGGGGTCAGCGCGAAGTGGTCTGCGGTCTCCTGCTCCAGTGCCAGCAACCAGCGCTTGATGGGGATGCCTCCCCCGTAGCCGGTCAGTTCACCGCTGCGCCCTATGACCCTGTGGCAGGGCACTATGATGCTGAGGGGATTGCGGCCGTTGGCGGCGCCCACCGCCCGCACCGCCCTGGGGTTGCCGATGGCCTCTGCAATCTGGAGGTAGCTGACGGTCTCGCCGTAGGGGATGTCGCACAGCGCCTGCCACACGGCCTGCTGGAATGGTGTGCCCGTGGCGGCTAGGGGGAGATCGAAGCGCCGCAGGCGGCCGGCAAAGTAGGCGGCAAACTGCTCGACGAAGGGGGCCAGGGCGGCATCATCCCGCTGCCACTCCGGTTGCGGCAGGACGGGGCGCTCCCCTTGCATGAATTCCACGTGGCGCAGCCCGGCCCCATCGATGGCGATGAGCAGGGGCCCCTTGGCGCACTCACAAAAGCTGTACTGCATTCTCTTGTCCTCGGGCATGTGGCAGGTCACTCCAGCACGGGCTTGCCGCGGGTGGATTTGATCTCTCCCTTGCGTTTCTTGGCATCGACCCGCTTGCGTTGGGAGCTGCGGGTCGGCTTGGTGGCGTGGCGGGCCTTGGGGCGCCACGCGGCTTTTTTCAGCAGCTCGGTCAGGCGGCTCATGGCCTCCTTGCGATTCATGTCCTGGCTGCGATGGGTCTCGACCCTGATCTGGATGAAGCCGTCGTGAACCCGGCTGTCGCTGAGCCGCTCCAGTCCCTCCTTGTAGAGCGGCGGCAGGCTGGGGGAGTCGCGATAATCGAAGCGCAGCCAGACGGCGGAGTCGGTCTTGTTGACGTGCTGGCCGCCATTGCCCTGGGCCCGCATGGTCTGGAATTGCAGTTCATGCCAGGGGATGATCACGCTGTTGGAGATGACTAACATGGGGTGATGCTCTCATTTGGTGCATCAAGGGAGTCTGGTGCAGCTTGGTGCCTCATTATGGGGCGAGATGCGCTTCCTTGGTGATCCTGAGCCTTTCCGGCTCAGAGTGTCATATCTATCTATATGAAAATAAACGATAAAAATACTTGGCACAAGAATTGATGACCCATTCGTGACATACCATGGATTGGGAGCAACCAGATGAAGCTGATTACTGCGATTATCAAACCTTTCAAGTTGGACGACGTGCGCGAGGCCATCGCCAACCTGGGGGTGGAAGGCCTGACCGTCTCCGAAGTGAAGGGTTTTGGTCGCCAGAAGGGGCACACCGAATTATACCGGGGGGCCGAGTACCAGGTCGACTTTCTGCCGAAGGTGAAGCTGGAGATCGCTACCGCAGACGAGAACGTCGAAGGGGTGATCGAGGCCATCTGCAAGGCGGCCTATACCGGCAAGATCGGTGACGGCAAGATTTTCGTCTATGACCTGCTGCAAGCGGTGCGTATTCGTACTGGTGAGAGCGACGACGAGGCGCTCTGAGTACGCCCCTTTGCCCGGCCGGGTCGGGCAAAGGTCCGAGCAGGTTCTGCCGACAGTGTGAATGGGTGGTCGTCGAAAGACCGGATGGGATTCCATCCGGTCTTTTTGTTTGGCCGCTGATTAAATAGATCGTTCCAACCCAGCAAACCGCCTTGATCCTCTCCTCCCGATTCATGCAGAATGCAAACGAAAATGGTTATCACTCTTTACGCAGACAAGGAACGGATGATGAAAATGAAGATGTTGGCACTGGCTTTCTCCACGCTTGTCGCCCAGTCGGCGTTCGCCGCCCAGGAGGTAAACGTCTATTCGAACCGTCAGGATGAGCTGATCAAGCCCATCATCCAGCAGTTCGAGAAGGAGACCGGGATCAAGGTCAATGTGGTGTTTGCCAAAGAGGGGCTGAACGAGCGTCTGGAACGGGAAGGCAAGCTCTCTCCGGCCGATCTGATGCTGACCGTGGACATCAGCCGTCTGACCGAGCTGGTGGACAAGGACCTGGTGCAGCCGGTGGACAGCAAGACGCTGCAGGAGAACATCCCCTCCATCTATCGCGATCCGGACAACCGCTGGTTCGCCCTGACCACCCGGGTGCGTGCCATCTACTCCAGCAAGGAGCGTCTTGGCAAGCTCGACACCATCCGCTACGAAGATCTGGTCAAGCCTGAATTCAAAGGAAAAATTTGTACCCGTAGCGGCAAGCACGAGTACAATGTGGCGCTGGTTTCGTCCATGATTGCCCATCACGGCATGGCGGATACCAAGACCTGGCTGGAAGGGGTCAAGGCCAACCTGGCGCGCAAGCCCCAGGGCAACGACCGTGATCAGGTCAAGGCGATCAAGGACGGCATCTGTGATGTCTCCCTGGGCAACAGCTACTACCTGGGTGCCATGTTGAAGGACCCGGCGCAGAAGTCCTGGGCCGACGCGGTGGAAATCAACTTCCCGAACCAGGGTGATCGCGGTGCCCACGTCAACGTGAGCGGCGTGGCCATGACCAAGTATGCCAAGAACAAGGACGCAGCACAGAAGCTGATGGAGTTCCTCTCCGGGGATACCGCCCAGCACATGTATGCTGATGTGAATGCCGAGTACCCGGTCAAGGCGGGGGTCGAGCCTTCTGCCATGGTCAAGTCCTGGGGCACGTTCAAGTCTGACCCCATGCCGGTCAGCGATTATGCCAAGCACCGCAAGGACGCCTTGCAACTGCTGGATGAAGTGAAATTCGACTTGTAATCAGATGGGGCCAACGGCCCCATCAACTTCTGTGGACTCATGAAACATTTTGGATGGATTGCCGGCAGCTGGGTCACCGCCCTGCTGCTGGGTTTGCCGGTACTCGCCCTGGTCTTCTCCGCCTTCTCGGCTGATGGGGAACTGTTTGCCCACCTCGCCGATACCGTACTGCCCGACTATCTGCGAAACACGTCCGGCCTGGTGCTGGGGGTGGTCTGCCTCAGCCTGCTGTTCGGGGTGCCCACCGCCTGGCTGGTGGCCATGTGCGAGGTGCCGGGGCGCCGCGCCCTGCAATGGGCGCTGATGCTGCCCATGGCGATGCCCTCCTATATCGTGGCCTACGTCTATACCGACCTGCTCGACTACTCGGGCCCGCTGCAGGCGGGGCTGCGTGCCCTGTTTGGCTGGCAGGGTCCGGCCGACTACTGGTTCCCGGCCATTCGCTCCCTCGGTGGCGCCGCCTGGGTGCTGGCGCTGGTGCTCTTCCCCTATGTCTATCTGCTGGCACGGGCCTCCTTCCTGGAGCAGTCGGTCAGCCTCATTCACTCCAGCCGTCTGCTCGGCTGCACCCCCTGGCAGAGCTTTCGCCGCCTGAGCCTCCCCCTGGCCCGCCCGGCCATCATGGTGGGGGCATCTCTGGTCGCGATGGAAACGCTGGCGGACTTTGCCACCGTCCACTTCTTTGCCATCAACACCCTGACCACTGCCATCTACGACACCTGGCTCGGCTACGGCAGCCTGGCGACCGCCGCCAAGCTCTCCTGTCTGATGCTGCTGGCGGTGGTGCTGCTCATCGCGCTGGAGCGCCGCTCCCGCCAGCGCCAGCAGGTGTTCCAGAAGTCCATGGGCTTCGAGCAGCCCCTGCGTTACCCCCTCGGTGGCCTGAGGGGCGTGCTGGCCGGGCTCTGGTGCTGGGGCCTGGTGCTGGCGGGGTTCGCCCTGCCGTTCGTCATCCTGCTCGATTACGGGGGGCGTTACTTCGCGCTGTCGTGGACGCCCGAATTCGTGCGCTTTGCGGGCAACAGCCTCGCCATCTCGGCCCTGACCGCCCTGCTGGCCATGGCCATTGCCCTGCTGCTCGGCTTCTTCCGTCGTCTCGATGGGGGGACTCGCAGCCTGCTGCCCCTGCGCTTCGCCGCCATGGGCTATGCCATGCCGGGGACCGTGCTGGCCATCGGCGTGCTGGTGCCGCTCACGGCCCTGGATTTTGGCATCAACGATCTGGCCGAGTGGCTCGGGATGCCGGGCCCCGGTCTGCTCCTGACCGGCACCCTCACCGCCATCGTGTTCGGCTATCTGGTGCGCTTCGTGGCCATCGCCATCGGGTCGGTGGAGAGCAGCATGAGCAAGATCTCCCCCAGCCTCGACATGGCTGCCCGCTCTCTGGGGCAGGGGGCGGGCGGCATGCTGCGTCGCATTCACCTGCCGCTGGTACGCCGCGGCCTCTTTGCCGGCGCCATGCTGGTGTTCATCGAATCCATGAAGGAGCTGCCCGCCGCCCTGCTGCTGCGGCCGTTCAACTTCGAAACCCTGGCGACCCACGTCTATCAGTTCGTCTCGGACGAGATGCTGGAGCGGGGGGCGCTCGGTGCCATCGTCATCGTGCTGGTGGGGCTGATTCCCCTGCTGTGGATCAACCGTACCCTGGATGGTCCAGGCCATTGAGCGGCCCCGTCCGGCATCACTACGCGAGAGGAAAAGAACCTTGTCCTGCCTGAATATCGAGAAGGTCAGCTGTCACTACAATGGCCGCCCCGTGCTGGAGCAGCTCTCCCTGCAGGTGGCCGACAACGAGATCGTCTGTCTGCTGGGGGCCAGCGGCTGTGGCAAGACCACGCTGCTCAAGGCGGTGGCCGGTCTGCTGCCCCTGGCCCAGGGGGAGATCCGGCTGGGAGAGACCCTGCTCGATGCCCCCGGCGTGAGTGTGCCGCCGGAGGCCCGCCATATCGGCATGATCTTCCAGGATTACGCTCTCTTTCCTCACCTGACGGTGGCCGAGAACGTCGGCTTCGGCCTGACGGGGCAGGATCGCGGCAGCCGCCAGCAGCAGGTGCAAGAGGCGCTGGCGCTGGTCAACCTGCAGGGGCTGGGGGAGCGCTATCCCCACCAGCTCTCCGGCGGCCAGCAGCAGCGGGTGGCCATCGCCCGCGCCCTGGTGTGCAAGCCGCGCCTGATGCTGCTGGACGAGCCCTTCTCCAACATCGACACCCAGGTGCGAATGAAACTGATCCTCGAGATCCGCGCGCTGCTCAAACAGCAGGGCATTGGTGCCATCTTCGTCAGCCACAGCAAGGAAGAGGCCTTCGCCTTCGCCGACCGGCTGGCCCTGTTTCGCGCCGGTCGCATCGAGCAGGTGGGGGAGCCGGAGCAGCTCTATCGCCGCCCCGGGAACCGCTTCGTGGCGGAGTTTCTCGGCGGGGTCAATTATCTGGCGGCCGAGGTGGTGGACAGCCACTGCGTGCAGACCCTCCTTGGAACCATCTGCGGTCAGGAGCCCCATGGCCGCGCGGTGGGGGAGCGGTTGCAGCTCATGCTCAGACCCCAGCAGCTGGCGCTGACGGTGGCGGATGACGGTGAGCTCCGGGTGCGTGAGCAACAGTTCCTGGGCCATCACTGCCGGGTACTGGTGGAGTGTGGCGGCCAGCAACTGGAAGCCAGCATCGGTGAGCCCCTGGAAGGGGAGCGCGCGCGGGTGACCGTGGCGCCTCATGCCCTGGTGTTGTTTGACCCCTTGCCCTGAGTGCGTGGTATTGTCGTGAAATCAATGAACTGGAAGCGCGCTGGTTTATAATCGCGCCACGCCCATAGCCAACGCACTTGGAGAGAGACATGAAAGCCCAAGCCGGGATCTGCGCAGAGCCGAATCTGCACGCCCTCTATCTGATGTTCAATCGCACCGGTGACGCCGCTGCCCTGACCTCCCGCCTGGCCAACCTGCCAGCACTCTGGGAGGCGGTGAGCGCCGACTTCCCCGATGCGGCCTTCAGCGGTCTGGTCGCCGTCGGGGCCGACGCCTGGGATGATCTCTATCCTGCCGCCCGGCCGCCCCAGTTCCGCGGTTTCATGGCGCAATCCGCCAACGGTCAGGAGGCCCCCAATACCCCGTTCGATCTCTTCGTACAATTGCGTGCCGATCGGGTGGACGTGCTGCATCATGCCGGTCATCGCGTCATGGCCCTGCTGGCCGGGCTTGTTGAATTGGCCGAGGAAGTCCGCGGTTTTCGCAACCAGGATTGCCGGGATCTGACCGGTTTCGTCGACGGCACCGAGAACCCGCAGGATGAGCACCGCGCCGAGGTGGCATTGCTGGACGGCGGCGAGTTCGCCGGTGGCTCCTACATCCACGTGCAGCGCTGGGTCCACGCCATGAGCGACTGGGAGAAGCTGGCCCTGAAGGAGCAGGAAGACATCATAGGCCGCACCAAGGTCGACAACATCGAATACGAGTCCGCCGACAAGCCGCTCACTTCCCACATCAAGCGGGTCAACCTCAAGACCCCGAAGGGGGAGTCCATGGAGATCCTGCGCCAGAGCATGCCCTGGGGCACCATGAGCGAGCAGGGGCTCTACTTCATCTCCTGCTGCCGCACGCCGCTGCACTTCAACGCCATGCTGGCCAGCATGTACAAAGGGGAAGGCAGCCACTTCGACCACCTGCTGCGCTTCACCCGGGCGGTGACCGGCGCGGCCTTCTTCGCCCCTTCCGTCGATTTTCTGGTGGCCGAGGGCAAATAAATCCGGCCTGCCGACCGCTCAAAACAAAAAATCCCGGCCAAGGCCGGGATTTTTGTGCGGATCGCCCAAGGCGACCGGATCAGGGCGTCTGCTCGAACAGCTCGAGGGCGGAGAGGTAGAGCTCCTCGATGTCGGTATCGCTGGTCGGGGTGATGAAGATGGTGTCATCACCGGCGATGGTGCCGAGGATCCCTTCGGCCTTGCCGAGGGAGTCAAGCAGGCGGGCGATCAGCTGGGCTGCGCCGGGGCTGGTGTGGATCACCACCAGAGCGCCGTTGTGGTCGACATCCAGCACCAGGTTCTTGAGGGGGCTGGAGGTGGTGGGCACGCCCAGTTCCACCGGCAGACAGTAGACCATCTCCATCTTGGCATTGCGGGTGCGAACGGCGCCGAAGCGACTCAGCATGCGCGAGACCTTGGACTGGTTGATGTTCTCGAAGCCCATCTCTTGCAGGGCAGTCACTATCTCTGCCTGGGAGCCGAAACGCTCCTCTTTCAGCAAGGCTTTAAAGGCCTTGGCCAGTTTTTCTTGCTTGTCGTTATGTTTCATCTTGGACTCACGAATGAGGGGAGTGACCGCCTGTCACGCTCAGGCGGCAGATACGAACAGCGCTGCTATTTTGCATTCATATGCCTGTTTTGGCAAGGAAGCGGCGCTTGTTCTGCATATTGATTCAAATATAGCTTGCATCAACTTATGCTGGCGCTAGAATCAGGACGAAATTTTGAAAACTTATTCAATTGGGCTGTATGGGTATCGAATTAATCGGCATCGAAAAATCCTGGCACAAGGTGCCGGTACTGCAGCAGGTGAGCTTTCGGACTGCTCCCGGCGAGACCTTGGTATTGCTGGGCCCGAGCGGGGCAGGCAAGAGCTCTCTGCTGCGCATGATGAACTTGCTGGACACGCCGGATGCCGGTGTGTTGCGCATCGCAGACAGTGAATTTTCTTTCCCGTCCAGCCTCTCTACTGCCGAATTCAACCGTCAGGCACAGGCGCTGCGCCGCAAGGTGGGCATGGTGTTCCAGCAGTACAATCTGTGGCCGCACCTCACCGTGATGGAGAATCTGATTGAAGCGCCCGTCAAGGTGCTCGGCATGAGCCGCGAGGCGGCCATCGAGAAAGGGGCCTATCTGCTGGCCCAGCTGCAACTGGCCGACAAACGGGACGCTTGGCCCGCACGGCTTTCCGGTGGTCAGCAGCAGCGGGTCGCCATTGCCCGGACCCTGATGATGGATCCCCAGGTGCTGCTGTTTGACGAACCGACGGCTGCCCTGGATCCCGAAATTACCAAAGAGGTGGCGGAGATCATCCGCACCCTGAGCCAGACCGGCATCACCCAGGTGGTGGTGACCCACGAGGTGGAGTTCGCCCGCAAGGTGGCCAGTCAGGTGATCTATCTGGAGAAGGGGCGGATCATCGAATCCGGCACCGCCGCCATCTTCCAGTCCCCGCAAACCAGCCGGTTTGCCGAATTCTTGATGCATTGATATTGAGTCGATAAGGAAGCTGTCATGAAAAAGAGTCTGTTGCTGATCGCCGCCATGGGTCTGCTGAGCACTTCTGTGCTGGCCAAAGAGATCAAGTTCGCCACCGAGGCAACCTATGCGCCGTTCGAATACCTGGATGACAAGAACGAGTTCCAGGGGTTTGACATCGATCTGGCCCGCGCGGTCTGCGAGCAGGCCAAGCTGGAGTGCAGCTTCCACAACCAGGCCTTCGACAGCCTGATCCCCAGCCTCAAGTTCCGTCGCTATGACGCCGTCATCGCCGCCATGGACGTGACCCCGGAGCGGGCTGCCCAGGTCGACTTCTCCGACATCTATTACGAGAACTCCGCGGTGTTCGTCGCCAAGAAAGAGACCTTCAAGGGGCCGGACGATCTGGTGGACAAGACAGTCGGCGTGCAGAACGGCACTTCTCACCAGTCCTATCTGGTGGACAACTGGGTGAGCAAGGGTCTGCTGACCGTGCCCTACGCCAGCTACCAGAGCGCCTTCCTGGACATGATGAATGGCCGCACTGACGGCGTGTTTGCCGATACGGCGGTGGCCGCGGACTGGCTCAAGCAGCACAAGGAATACGCCGTGGTCGGTACCCCGGTGACCGACGCCAAGTACTTCGGTACCGGTTTTGGCATCGCTGTGGCCAAGGGCAACCAGGAGCTGCTGACCCAGCTGAACAAGGGGCTGGCCGAGATCAAGGCCAACGGCACCTATCAGAAGATCTATGACAAGTACTTCGCGCAGTAAGCCATGTTGAGCCTGTTGTTGGATGCAGCCTGGATGACCCTCGGGCTGGCCCTGGCATCCCTGGTCGGTGGCATGGTGCTGGCACTGGCATTCAGTGCGGCTGAGTTGAGCAAGCAGCGTGCGTTGGTGTGGCCCGTGGCCACCCTGACCACCTTGATCCGTGGTCTGCCCGAGTTGCTGGTGGTGCTCTTCATCTACTTCGGCTCGACCCAGGTGCTGTTCCTCATCACCGGGGAGTATGTGGAGTTCAGCCCGTTCGCCTGCGGTGTGCTGGCGCTCTCCCTGCTGTTTGCGAGCTACGCCACCCAGACCCTGCGTGCCGCCCTCAATGCGGTGCCCCCTGGGCAGCGGCTGGCGGCGCAGGCGCTCGGCCTGGGCAAGGGGCACACCTTCTTTCGCATCGTGCTGCCCCAGGCCTGGCGTCACGCCCTGCCCGGGCTCGGCAACCAGTGGCTGGTGCTGCTGAAAGACACCGCTCTGGTCTCCCTCATCGGGGTGAACGAGATGATGCGTCAGGCACAGATGGCTTCGGCCAGCACCTATCAACCCTTCACCTGGTACGCCGCTGCCGCCCTCATCTATCTGGCTATTAGTCTGGTGAGTGAATTCGGTTTGAAGCAGGCGTCCCGCTATACCCGCCGTTACGGAGGCTGACCATGCAGGATTACCTGATGACCCTGCTGGGAGGGCTGGCGATCACCTTGCAGCTCACCGCATTCAGCTTGCTGCTGGGCGTGCTGATGGCGGCCGGCATGACCTGGGTGCTGGAGCGCCGCATTCCGGTGGCGACCCAGCTGGTGCAGCTCTGGGTACTGGTCTTTACCGGTACGCCGCTGCTCATCCAGATCTTTCTCATTTACTACGGGCCTGGCCAGTTTGAATGGCTCAAGGCGGGGCCGCTCTGGCCGCTGCTCAAGCAACCCTGGTTCTGCGCCGTGCTGGCGCTCGGTTTCAATACAGCAGCCTACTCCACCCGGTTGTTCAAGGGGGCGCTCGACGCCATCCCCGCCGGTGAAGTGGAGGCCTGCCGTGCGCTCGGCTTCTCGGCCGGACAGACCCTGTGGATGAAGACCCGCCATGCCGCCCGTCGGCTGGTCCCCGCCTATTCCAACGAGGTGATCCTGGTGCTCAAGGGGAGTTCGCTCGCCAGTACCATCACCATCATGGACATCATGGGGCTGGCCCAGCGTCTCAATGCCCAGACCTATGACACCCTGGCGGTGTTCACCGTGGCCGGAGCGCTCTATCTGACCATGAATGGATTGTTAACAATTGGTTTCCGCTGGTGTGAGCGTCGGGCACTGGCTTTCCAGTCCTGAAGCAGTCACATTTACCTCTTAATGGTGAGGGGAGCACAGGAAATCTGTGTCTTTCCTCCCATTTATCGCATATTCCTCTCCGCTTTCATCGCCGCTTGTTCCCTGGCTCACAGAACCCGTGATTACAACTGTTATCAGATTGTTTTTTAGGAGGGGATCCTTTAAGGTGAGGCGCACAATAAGAATCAGCGTTAACCCAACTAGAAACAACCTTAAACCTACGCTTAGACATGGAGTTGATCATGAAAGTTGCCGTTCTGGGTGCCGCCGGTGGCATCGGCCAAGCCCTCGCTCTGCTGTTGAAAAACCGCCTGCCTGCCGGTTCCGAACTGAGCCTGTATGACATTGCCCCGGTCACTCCGGGCGTGGCGGCGGACCTGAGCCACATCCCGACTGACGTGAAAGTAAAAGGTTTCTGCGGTGAAGATCCGAGCCCGGCTCTGGTCGGCGCCGATGTCGTGCTGATCTCTGCCGGCGTGGCGCGCAAGCCTGGTATGGACCGTTCCGACCTGTTCAACATCAACGCCGGTATCGTCAAGAACCTGGTGGAAAAGTGCGCCGCTTCCTGCCCGAAAGCACTGATCGGCATCATCACCAACCCGGTCAACACCACGGTCGCCATCGCCGCCGAAGTGCTGAAGAAAGCCGGTGTCTATGACAAGCGTCGCCTGTTCGGCGTGACCACCCTGGATGTGATCCGTGGCGAGACCTTCGTGGCCGAAGCCAAAGGCCTGAACGTTGACAAGGTACGTGTCAACGTTATCGGCGGTCACAGTGGCGTGACCATTCTGCCGCTGCTCTCCCAGGTTGAAGGCGCCAGCTTCACCGCTGAGGAAGTGGCTGCCATGACCAAGCGCATTCAGAATGCCGGTACCGAAGTGGTGGAAGCCAAGGCCGGTGGCGGTTCCGCCACTCTCTCCATGGGTCAGGCAGCCTGCCGTTTCGGTCTGTCGCTCATCAAGGGTCTGCAAGGGGAAGCCAACGTCATCGAGTGTGCCTATGTGGAAGGCAACGGTGAGCACGCCACCTTCTTCGCGCAGCCGGTGCTGCTCGGCAAGAACGGTGTCGAAACCGTGCTGGACTACGGCAAGCTGAGCGCCTTCGAGCAGGAAGCGATGGACAGCATGCTGGCCACCCTGAAGGCCGACATCCAGCTGGGCGTCGACTTCGTCAAGTAAGTCTCTACGTCGACCGCAAGGGGAGCCCAGGCTCCCCTTTGTCATTTTCGGGGTTGGGTGTGGCGGGCTAATGTGGCGGGCTAAGGAGATGGCCCTGGCTGCCGATAACAGAAGGCAGCAGGAGATCCCTATGATGAAACCAAGAACCCTCATCGCCATTATCGGTGTGTGCAGCTTCCCCTTGCAGGGGGCGGAGTCCACCTCGGCCGCCGCGCCGCCATCCGCGGCGTCTGTACCCTTGTCACCGGCCTCATCATCGGCCCAGCCAGCCCTGACGCCAGCCTCTTCTGTCACCACGCCATCCCTCCCTGTGTCAGCAGCGCCAGCCCAGGCGCCATCCGCATCCATACCTGTACCGTCCGCACCGGCAGCTGCGCCGCTGCCCAGGGCGACGACGCAGGCATCCGCTGCTACGGGAGAGTTGCAGGCCGTGCCGCTCTATCGCCAGGACGAACTGCTCAACTGGATAGAGCAGGGGCGCCATCTGGCCCGGGTGAAGCAGGACAGGTGCCAGCTCACCCAGGATATCGAGGCGCGGGCCTCGGTGATGAAGATCCCTGCCTATCAGTTCCTCTGGGGAGACATGCTGGCGTGGGGGGTTTGCACCAAGCCGGACGCCCAGATCGGAGTGCAGTACATGTGGGAGGCCGCCAACCAGGGGCTGGCGCCGGCGCTGGAACAGCTTGGCCGCTATTACTGGAAGGGGATCCTGGTTCAGAAGGATCTGGTGCGGGCCGAGACCCTGATGCGGGAAGCCGCGAGCCTCGGCTTCTTACGGGCACAGATGGAGTGGGTGGAGATGTTGCTGCAGGGCATGGGGAGTCCGCTGGATTACGAGGAGGCGTATCACTGGCTGCACGGCGCCGTCATCGGTGACAAGGCCATGCACCAGAAGGCGGCGAGCCTGCTCAGCCGGCTCGGCAACCGGATGCCCGCCAATGCCATCGCCCGTGCCAAGGCGATGCACTGAGTCCTGATAGTCCGCTTTGATATGACAAGGCCCACGAAGCTGTGCTTGTGGGCCTTGTGCATTTTCCCGGTCAGGGGAGGGATCAGAGGCCCTGATGGGGGCCGAAGACCTCGTAGTGCATCCGCTCGGCAGGCACGCCCACATTCTCCAACTGAGCTTTGACTGCCTTCATGAACGGGACAGGGCCGCAGAAATAGTAGTGGGCGTCGGCCGGAATGAGGTCGGTGACCTGCTCCAGTGCCAGAGTGCCGCTGAAGTCGTAATCCTCTCCTTTGACATCCTGCTCCCCCGGCTCCCGATACCAGATCCGGCTCTCCAGTTTCCCGTGTTGCCTGCTCTTTGCCCGGATCTCGTCCCTGAACGCGTGGTGGGCGCCATGTTCGCAGGCGTGAAGCCAGCGAATATCCATATCCGGGCCATCGGCCAGCAAGTGGTTGAGCATGCTCAGCATGGGGGTGAGGCCGACCCCGGCGGAGATCAGCACCACAGGCGTGTCTGTCACCTCTTGCAGGAAGAAGTCGCCGGCCGGCGGCATGATGTCGACCGTGTCACCGATGTGAAGATGATCATGCAACAGGTTGGAGGCCTGCCCCCTGGGTTCGCGCTTGACGCTGATGCGGTAGTCGCGGCCATTGGGGGCGTCCGAGAGGGAGTACTGGCGGATCTCCTGATGCTCGAGGGCGGGATGAACCAGCTTGATACTGAGATATTGCCCCGGTTTGAAACGCAACACGGGGTTGCCATCGAGGGGAGCCAGGACGAAAGAGGTGATGAGTTCACTCTCCTGACGCTTCTCCTTGATGATGAAAGGGCGGGTTCCCTGCCAACCACCGTCCTGGCTTGCCTTCTCCCGATAGAGCTCGCTCTCCCGGCCGATAAAGATGTCGGCCAGCACACCGTAAGCCTTGCCCCAGGCGGTAAGTACCTCCTCCGTGACAGCGTTGCCACCCATTTCTTTGAGCGTGGCCAAGAGATGACTACCCACAATGTGATATTGTTCCGGCTGGATCAGGAAACCCGTGTGTTTGTGGGCGATGCGTTCAACGGCTCCGGCCAGGGCCCCCAGATTGTCAATGTTCCTGGCATAGGCCGCCACCGCACTGAACAGTGCCAAGGGCTGTCCCCCGCTACGCTGGTGAGCCAGGTTGAAGAGATCCTTCAACTCGGGATTGTGGCTGAACATGCGCTGATAAAAGTGCCGTGTGAGGTCAGGGCCCGCCGATTCGAGCAAAGGAATGGTGCTCTTGATGACGGCGATGGTGGCTTGGTCTAACATAGGAGGTCCTTTCTAATTGAACATCTGGAATGTCACTTATTAAGTTGCATCCTAAATGTTTAATTGATCTGGATCAATCATCAATTCTTCGCGCTAGGCGCTACAGGCACTATGAGACTAACGAGCTATACCGATTTTGGATTGAGAGCCCTGCTCTATCTGGCTACCCTGCCGGAGGGGGAACTGTCGAGCGTGGCCAAGGTATCCGCCTTGTACGACGTATCCCGCAACCACATGGTGAAGGTGGTGAACCAGTTGGTAAAACTGGGCTATCTGCAGTCACAACGCGGCAAGAATGGTGGCATCCGCATGGCGCGCTCCCCCGACGAAATCAATATCGGGCAAGTGATCCGGGCGTTGGAAGGCAATCTGGACGGGATCGACTGCAGCTCCCCGGTCTGCCATATCGTCTCCGTCTGTCTGCTCAAGAGTGCCTTGAAGGAGGCGATGAACGCCTTCCTCGCGGTGATGGATGGTTATACGCTGCAGGATTTGCTGGCAAACCGTGACGAGTTGCAGCAGGTGTTCGGTGAGCTCATCCCCACTCTGGTGCTGGAGCCGGATGACGAGAGCGAGTGAAACAAAAAGGCTGCCATTGGCAGCCTTTTTTCAATCCTCGTACCCTGAATCGTCCCGGTACAGGTGCGGCATGATCCTCGCCATCTTCACCATGTTGTTCTCCACTTCGAGAATCTCGATAGGGTAGCCCGCCAGCCTGACACTGATGTTGGGTTGGGGGATCTCCTCAAGGTACTCCAGGATGGCGCCATTGAGGGTCCGTGGGCCGTCCATGGGCAGGTGCCAGTCCATCTCCTTGTTCAGCTCGCGGATGCTGGCGGAGCCTTCGACCAGGAAGGAGCCGTCCGGCTGGGGATGGATCTCGTCACTCGGGGTCGGTGTCATGGAGGTGGTGAAGTCACCGACAATCTCTTCCAGGATGTCGTCCAGGGTGATCAGCCCCTGAATATCGCCATATTCGTCGACGATAAGGCCAATTCGCTCCTTGTTGCGCTGGAACTTGGCCAACTGCACGTTGAGGGGGGTCCCCTGGGGGATGAAATAGATGGGGTCGACTTCCCGCAGCAGGCTGGACTTGCTGAACTGATCCCGGGCGACCAGTCTCAGGGCATCCCGTGAGTGCAGGAAGCCGACGACGTCATCGATGTTGTCGCGATAGAGCAGGATCTTGGTGTGGGCGCAGTGGGCCAGCTGGCGCAGTATGATCTTCCAGTCGTCATTGATGTCGATGGCGGAGATCTCGCTGCGCGGGACCATGATGTTCTCCACCGTCATCTTGTCGAGATCCAGGATGCTTATCAGCATCTCCTGGTGGTGCTTGGGAATGAGATTGCCCGCCTCGTTGACGATGGTGCGCAGCTCTTCGGAATTGAGGGAGTCATCCTTGTTGTGCTCTAGACGCAAGAGTTTCAGCAGCAGGTTCGTGATGCTGTTGATGAGCCAGACAAGGGGAGCGAACGGCACCATCAGCCCCTTGAGGATCCAGGAGGCAGGGTAGGCTATCCGCTCGGGGAACATGGCCGCCAGTGTCTTGGGGGTGACTTCCCCGAATACCAGCACCACCAGGGTCAGCCCGAAGGTGGCAATGGCGACGCCGAGATCCCCGAACAGCCGGATGCAGACGATGGTCGCGATGGCGGAGGCCAGGATGTTGACCAGATTGTTGCCGATGAGAATGAGGCCAAGCAGGCGGTCCGGCCTGGCCAGCAGCTTCTCGACCCGGCGGGCAGCCTTGTGCTTGGTCTGGGCCAGATGCCGCAGCTTGTAGCGGTTGAGCGACATCAGACCGGTTTCGGAACTGGAGAAGAAGGCTGACAAAAGGATCAAGATAACGAGAACAATCAGCAATGTACTCGTTGAGATACTGTCCAAGAAGGGCTCCTGTAAGGATGGTTGGGGAATGTGCGTGTGTCAGCTAAGCAGCACTTCCTTGACGAAGCGGCTGCCAAAATAGGCCAGTGTCAGGATGAAGCTGCCGATGAGGCTAAGCATGATGACCTTGCGGCCGCGCCAGCCACGGGTATGGTGACCCCAGAGCAGCAGAGCGTAGACGCACCAGGCCAGGATAGAGAGGATGGCCTTGTGGGACTTGCCCTGGGCAAACATGTCTTCCAGGAAGAACAGGCCGGATGCGATGGAGAGGGTCAGCAGCAGCAGACCTGCGGAAATGAGCTGAAACAGGCGCTTCTCCACCGTCATCAGGGGTGGCATGGCTGGCAGGTGGCTGATCTTTCTGGATTTTAGTTGCCTGTCCAGGCAGGCAAGCTGGAGGGCAAACAAGCAGGCGATCATCAGTACCGAATAGGCCATCAGCGCGAGGCCTATGTGCAGCAGTAACTGGGGGTGCGCTTCCAGATGGGTGATGTAGCGCCCGGGAATGAGCGCGCTGGCTGCCAGCAGCAGGGCTGAAAAACTGTAGACGACGGGCAGCAGGATCCAGCCGTTGAAGCGTCGGGTGACGCAGGTCATGAAGCAACTGATGATAAGGCTGACCAGGGACGCCACGTTCAACATGCTGAGATTCTGGCCGGAATGGGTGGCCAGCACTTCGCTGCCCACCGCCATGCCATGGGCGGTCAGGGCCAGGCCGACACAGGCGAACAGCGATACTTGCCCGACGGGCTTGGCGCTGAGCAGCAGGTGCAGTGAAGCGATGATGGCCAGCAGGTAAAACGCCAGGGCCAGAACAGAGATCACGATCATAACCAGGTCGTTGTCAAACAAGCTTTATGGATAAGAGGGGCAGTATACCTTGCACAAGATATGCTCGCCAGTTGTGCCAGAGGCTAACTGCCCACATATAAGTAGGCGTTGATGGTCACCGTGCGGCGAATAATCGTCCTCCGGCGTTGACTGGGGTATACTGCCCTTCATTTGTTGACCTGCCCGTTCGATGGCAGGCCGCCGCGGCAAGCGGCGAGTAATCGTCCCTAGAGTGCTGACCGGGGTATAATGCCCCCAGTGTCACGCCAAGAACCGGAAAGCGTCATGTTTGAGAATTTGACTGAACGACTCTCGCGCACCCTGCGCAATGTCAGCGGCCGCGGCCGCCTGACCGAAGAGAACATCAAGGATACCCTGCGCGAAGTCCGCATGGCGTTGCTCGAGGCGGACGTCGCCCTGCCGGTGGTGCGCGATTTCGTGGCGCGCGTTAAGGAACGTGCCGTGGGCCAGGAAGTGGCCAAATCCCTGAGCCCGGGCCAGGCCTTCATCAAGATCGTCCATGGCGAACTGGTCACCGTGATGGGGGAGGCCAACGAACAGCTCAACCTGGCTGCCCAGCCGCCGGCCATTATCCTGATGGCAGGTCTTCAGGGGGCCGGTAAGACCACTACGGTCGGCAAACTGGCCAAACTGCTCAAGGAGCGCAGCAAGAAAAAGGTGCTGGTGGTCAGTGCGGACGTCTACCGTCCGGCGGCGATCAAGCAGCTTGAGACCCTTGCGGGCGACATCGGTGTCGACTTCTTCCCGAGTGATGCCAGCCAGAAACCGATCGCCATTGCCACTGCCGCCATCGATCAGGCGCGCAAGAAGTTCTATGACGTGGTGATCGTCGATACTGCCGGTCGTCTGCACGTCGATGGCGAAATGATGGCGGAGATCCAGGATCTGCACGCCACCATCAAGCCGGTCGAAACCCTGTTCGTGGTGGATGCCATGACAGGCCAGGATGCTGCCAATACCGCCAAGGCCTTCAACGAAGCGCTGCCGCTCACCGGTGTGATCCTTACCAAGGCAGACGGTGATGCCCGCGGTGGTGCCGCCCTGTCGGTTCGCCATATCACCGGCAAGCCGGTCAAGTTCATCGGTATGGGTGAGAAGACCGATGCGCTGGAGCCGTTCCATCCGGATCGTCTCGCCTCCCGCATCCTCGGCATGGGGGATGTGCTCTCTCTCATCGAAGAGGTGGAGCGCAACGTCGATAAAGAGAAGGCGGCCAAGCTGGCCAGCAAGGTCAAGAGCGGCAAGGGCTTCGACCTGGAAGACTTCCGTGAGCAGCTGGCCCAGATGCGCAACATGGGTGGCATGATGGGGATGCTCGACAAGCTGCCCGGCATGTCCGGCCTGCCGGACAACATCAAGGATCAGATGGATGACAAGCTCACCGTGCGGATGGAGGCCATCATCAGCTCCATGACGCCGAAAGAGCGTGCCCATCCCGATCTCATCAAGGGCTCCCGCAAGCGCCGCATCGCTGCGGGCTCCGGCATGCAGGTCCAGGATGTGAACAAGTTGCTCAAGCAGTTCACCGAGATGCAGCGCATGATGAAGAAGATGTCCGGCAAGGGCGGCATGCGCAAGATTATGGGCCAGATGAAGAACATGCTGCCCCCCGGATTCGGTGGTGGCGGTCGCGGTCCGTTCTGATTTTCCTGCTGGTCAGGCAGAAAGGCTCACCCTGGTGAGCCTTTTTCATGCCAATCCCTGCGCAAAAAATAGCTGGCTTGGTTGCAATTATTACGAATCCAAGTAGAATTACGCGGCTTATTTTAAGCTAGGGTCTGCGTATTTGCAGGCCTTGTTCATTAGATGTTTATGAGGACGATATGGTAACCATTCGTTTACAACGTGGTGGCGCGAAAAAGCGTCCGTTCTACCAGGTAGTAGTTGCTGACAGCCGTAACGCCCGTGACGGTCGTTTCATCGAGCGCGTCGGTTTCTTCAACCCGGTTGCTGCTGGTAACGCTGAAAAGCTGAACCTGGACCTGGCTCGTATCGAGCATTGGGTTGCTACTGGTGCCGCTGTTTCTGACCGCGTTGCCAAGCTGATCAAAGACGCTGCCAAAGCTGCTTAATCAGCCAAACGGTAGGGAGTTAAGGTGGAAAAACCTGTAGTTCTGGGCACCCTGGGGACCGTTTACGGGATCAAGGGCTGGCTTAAAGTGAACTCCTTCACCGATGTTGCCGAAGCGATTTTCGATTACAACCCCTGGCTGATCAATCAGAACGGGGCGTGGCGTGAAATCCGGGTGTCATCCTGGAAGCGTCACAACAAGGGTCTGATCTGCAAACTCGATGGTATCGATGTGCGTGAGGATGCCCTGGCATTGACCAACGTCGAGATTGGCGTCCCCGCCGATCTGTTGCCTGCGTTGCCCGAAGGGGAGTTCTACTGGCGTGACCTCATTGGTTGCACCGTGGTAACCACCAAGGGATACGACCTGGGCAAGGTGACCGAATTGATGGAAACCGGCTCCAACGATGTGTTGGTGGTTGAGGCCAATGTAAAAGATGCCTTTGGTGCAAAGGAGCGGTTGATACCGTTCCTGGAAGAGCAGGTGATCAAGAATATTGATCTGACTGCTCGAACAATCGAAGTTGATTGGGATCCTGGTTTCTAGTTTCCCGCGCTAACACGGGTGCCGGAGGTTTCTTATGTGGATTGGGGTCATTAGCCTCTTCCCGGAAATGTTCCGAGCCATTACCGAGCACGGGGTAACGGGTCGGGCCGTCAAGAGTGGCCTGCTGCAGATTGAGTGCTGGAACCCTCGGGACTTCACCCACGACAAACACCGTACGGTCGATGATCGTCCTTATGGTGGTGGGCCCGGCATGTTGATGATGGTTCAGCCGCTGCGTGATGCCATTCATGCAGCCAAGCAAGCGGCGGGAGACGGGGCGAAAGTCATCTATCTCTCTCCTCAGGGACGCAAGCTGACTCAAGCGGGCGTGACCGAGTTGGCGACGAATCAGAAACTGATTCTGGTCGCCGGTCGATACGAAGGTATCGATGAGCGCGTGATACAAACCGAAGTCGACGAAGAGTGGTCTATCGGGGATTACGTGTTAAGTGGTGGCGAGTTGCCTGCCATGACCCTGATCGATGCGGTTTCGCGTCTGGTCCCGGGGGTCTTGGGTGATCAGGCCAGTGCCGAGCAGGACTCCTTCACGGATGGGCTGCTGGATCATCCCCACTATACTCGGCCGGAGGTGTTGGATGGGCTGACGGTGCCCGAGGCGCTGACAAGCGGCAATCACGAAGTGATTCGGCGCTGGCGACTCAAGCAATCGCTCGGACGAACCTGGCAGAGAAGGCCGGAACTTATTAACAACCTAGCTCTGACTGACGAGCAAGAATCACTTCTTGCCGAGTATGTCCGCGAAGTGCGTGACAGCGTTAAGTAGAGTTTTCAGTTTATCCTAGGTAAGGAAAGACAATGAGCAAGATTATTCAGCAGCTTGAACAAGAGCAACTGCGTACCGACATCCCGGCTTTTGCCCAGGGCGACACCGTACGTGTTCAAGTTCGTGTTAAAGAAGGTGGTAAAGAGCGTCTGCAGGCTTTCGAAGGCATCGTGATTGCCAAGCGTAACCGCGGTCTGCACTCTGCTTTCACCGTTCGCAAGATCTCCAACGGCGAAGGTGTTGAGCGTGTATTCCAGACTCACTCTCCGCTGATCCACAGTGTAGAACTGAAGCGTCGTGGTGATGTTCGCCGCGCCAAACTGTACTACCTGCGCAACCTGTCCGGCAAAGCTGCTCGTATCAAAGAGAAGCTCAACTAATTCGATTCGAATTGGTGTCGGTATGTCGGCGAAAAGCTCGACAGGTAGTGAAAAGGCTCGCCAATGGCGAGCCTTTTTTGTATCCGCTTTCGGGTGTTCCAGCTCAACCTGGCTGGCTGACCCGCACCACCGAGTTGTCACGCCCGAAGGGGCCAGGCACATAGTCGTCCGCCTCCCAGTCGTTGTCATAAAGGGTTTCACCATCGGGTTGCACTAGCTGATAGCAATACTCGAAATGGCTGGGGCCATCGGTCGGCAGGTTGAGTGTCGCCTTGAACTCCCCGTTTTTCATCCTCTTCAGTTCAATGGGCTGCCACTGGCTGAATTCACCCAGCAGCAAGACCTGCTCGGCATCGCCGGCGGCCTCCTTTTCGACGGCAAAGGTCACCTTGACCTCGGGACGCGATTTGAGGAATTGCTTGTTGATCGGCATATGGACTCCTTGTCACTGGCTGCGAAGAAAGTAGTGCTGGTTATTTTTATATCACTTTATGACAAGGATGTTGATAAACAGGATCAAAGGGGGAGGGCAAAATGGCGCTGTAGGAGTTGATGGGTGAACTCGATCTTGAGGTAGAAGCCCCGTGGTAGCGTCATGATGGGTTGGCCATTGCGGCCGATGGCGCGGGTCAGCGCCTTGCTGTTGGCCGCCTTGGGGCGCAGCTGCAATACCTGGCCGTGGCGGGCGCTGATCTGCTCCACTTCCCCCAGCACTATCATGTCCATCAGCTCTTCCCAGTCCTGGCGCAGCAGTCCTTCTTCCTCTTCATTCGGGCTCCATAGCAGCGGCATGCCGACGCGACGGTCGCCGACAGGGATGTCGCGGCTGCCTTCCACCGGGATCCAGAGCACCCGCGACAGCTTGTTGCGCACGTTCGACTCCTCCCAGCGCTGGCCGCTGACCCCGATGAGGGGGGCCACGCAGACAAAGGTGGTTTCCAGCGGGCGCCCTTGAGGATCGACGGGGATCGTCTTGAGCTCGATACCGAGATCCGGAAAATCCTGCTCGGGACGGCTACCTGCACTGGCCCCCAGCTGCCACTCGATCAACTGCCCTGTCCAGCCCTTGTCACGCCTGAGATCCCGCGGTACGGGGATGCCCGCCGTTGCGGCAAGCTGGGCCAGAGTGAAGCCCGCCATGGTGTAGGCTCGACTGAGCAGCTCTTGTTCTGACTGGGGATTGGCGGGCATGAGGGCTCCTCTGGAGATAATAGACATCGCAATACGGATCCTTGCATGGTGTCGCTGATTTTGTAACCGATCCTCGCCCGACTATACACAGGGAGACATGGGCGACAGAATTCAACATATCTAAATGATTTTAAAGGGTTTTACTTTATTTATCCAGTATGTTTGCCCACCGGATCCCCGCATAAACGAGTTGTCCAAGGGTTTGTGCGAGCTGTTGCACACAGTTATCCACAGAAATCTTGGATAACTGGCGTAAAGTGGTGAAAGGAAGCGTGGCACCAGAAATAAATGTGAGAGCACGCCGATTTTCAGCGCCATTTCGGTGCAGATAATGCGCCATATCTGTGGATAAATCCGTCTTGGTGGATCTTTGAGCAGTCGAACTTGTTCACAATTGACAGGCTGGATCCTCTTAGGCAAAAGACATGGATCTTGATCCAGCAATTAAACTATAACCTTATGTATTTAAATGTATATTTTGTTTTTAAGTGAATCGGGTATGATATGCTTCCGTGCAATGCCACAGTATAAAACTACTGTATATACCTGCTTGATCACAGGTTTATGCACAGTCTGGGTGGGCAACTTGCCTAGCATGACCCTTCAATTTGTTTATAACTTTGCTTGAAATGCCAAGTTATTCATGAATGGAAGATGACAGTCCCTGTTTGCCGCCACGGGGTGAATGTGGAACAATCTCGTTATAGATTCAGCCTTTATAAGGTGATCACGTGATAGATGGTGACGGATTTCGTCCCAATGTCGGCATCGTGATCTGTAACCGTGACGGACAAGTATTGTGGGCTAAGCGCTATGGGCAGCACTCCTGGCAGTTTCCGCAGGGGGGGGTTGATGATGGTGAATCGCCGGAACAGGCCATGTATCGTGAGCTGTATGAGGAGATAGGCCTCAAGCAGGACGATGTGACCATACTGGCGACCAGTCGCAACTGGCTGAAGTATCGCTTACCCAAACGACTCGTCCGCTGGGACAGTTCACCGGTCTGTATTGGCCAGAAGCAGAAATGGTTTTTGTTGCAGCTCGATCCTGGCAAAGAGGCCAGGATCCAGTTTGGCTGTCATGGTCACCCGGAATTTGATGATTGGCGTTGGGTCAGCTTCTGGTACCCGGTTCGTCAGGTCGTCTCCTTCAAGCGGGAGGTTTACCGCCGGGTGATGAAGGAGTTTGCCCCGCTGGCCATGCCAGTCCCCGTGGTGCAGGCTAACCGAAAAGATGGGCGGCGCAACCGCTCGCGTTAAGGAGCACAACTAGTTGCTGACGGAACTCAGACGCATCGTGGAAAGCATGGCCGAGGCCAACACCCTCGAACAGGCCTTGCAAGCATTGGTGAGCCAGACCCGGCTCGCCATGACGGTGGACTGCTGCTCCGTCTATGTGGCCGAGCCGGACATGCGCCGCTATCGACTGGCTGCGACCGATGGTCTGGCCGAATCGGCCGTGGGCAAGGCCACCCTGCCGTTCGAGCAGGGTATCGTCGGCCTGGTGGGTCAGCGTGAAGAGCTGATCAACCTGGCCGATGCCCCCTCTCACCCCAGTTTCAAGTTCCTGCCCGATGTGGCGGAAGAGGCGTTTCGCTCCTTCCTCGGCGCTCCCATCATGCATCAGCGTCAGGTGGTGGGGATTCTGGTCGTGCAGCAGAAGGAGAGCCGCCTCTTCGATGAGGGTGAGGAGTCCTTCATGGTCACCCTGGCGGCTCAGCTGGCTGCCCGCATCGCCCAGGCCCAGGCCAAGGGGTGGCTGCAGAAGACCGACTGGAGCAAGCCGCTGCGCGGTATTGCCGGGGCGAGTGGCATCGCCATCGCCAAGGCCTGGGTGTGGCGTCCGCGCAAGGCGCTCAATACCATCACGCCGCGCAAGGACGAGGATCATGCCAAGCAGCTTGCCCGTCTCGAGCTGGCGGTGGAGGAAGTGCGCCATGATCTGGAGAGCCTGGCACTGCGCTTTCGCGAGAGCTACAGCCAGGACTCGGTCGCTATCTTCGACATCTATCTGCACCTGCTTAACGATCCCGGCTACATCAAGCCCATCCGCAACAAGGTCAGCAAGGAACACTGGACGGCGATCTCGGCGGTCAAACTCATCAGCGATCGGCTGATAGAGCAGTTCAAGGGGATGAAGGATCCCTATCTGCGGGAGCGCTCCACCGATGTGAAAGACATCGCCCAGCGGCTCATCAGCCGGCTGGTGCAGGACGAACCCGAGCAGCTTACCATCGGCGAACCCGTGGTGCTGGTCGCCGATGAAGTGACGGCCACCATCCTTGCGGAGATCCCGAGGGAATTTCTGAGCGGTGTGGTGTCGCTCAAGGGCGGGACCAACTCCCATGCCGCCATCCTGGCCCGTGCCATGGGGGTGGCGGCCATCATGGGGGTGGATCTGCCCCTCGGTGACATCGGCGGTCGCACTCTGGTCATCGATGGCTACAGCGGCGATCTCTTCATCGAACCCAACCAGGTGATCCTGACCGAGTACCGGCAACTGCTGAGTGAGGAGCGGGCACTCGACACCCTGGTGCGTAGCGTCGACAACCAGCCCTCCGAGACTGCCGACGGCACCAAGGTCTCTCTGCTGCTCAACGCAGGGCTGAGTGCGGATACCGAGATCTCCCTCAATCATCTGGCGGACGGGGTCGGGCTCTATCGCACCGAGATCCCCTTCATGCTGCAGGACAGCTTCCCTTCAGAGTGGGAGCAGACTGCCCGCTATCGCGGGATCCTGGAAACCTATCGGGATCGCCCGGTTTGCATGCGGACTCTGGACGTGGGGGGGGACAAGCAACTGCCCTATTTCCCCATCGTGGAGGAAAATCCCTTCCTTGGTTGGCGGGGGATCCGGCTCACCCTGGATCACCCCGAACTCTTCCTAGTGCAGCTCAAGGCCATGTTGCGGGCCAGCGAAGGGCTGGACAATCTGGCCATCATGCTGCCGATGATCAGCAGCGTCAGTGAAATCAAGGCCTCCCGTCGTCTGCTGGATCAGGCGTGGCGCGAGGTGTCGGAAGAAGCGGCCAGCCGCGATGCGGTGATCCGCTACCCCAGTCTCGGGGTGATGATCGAAGTCCCCTCCGCGCTGTACATCCTGCCGGAGATGGCGCCGCTCATCGACTTCTGGTCGGTGGGCAGCAACGACCTGACCCAGTACCTGCTGGCGGTGGATCGCAACAATGCCCGTGTCGCCAGCATCTACGATGCCTTCCATCCCGCGGTGATCCGCGCTTTGCAGCTGCTGGTCGATGCCTCCCGGCGCTATCACAAGCCGGTTTCTGTCTGTGGCGAGCTGGCTGGCGATCCGGTCGGGGTGCTGCTGCTGCTGGCCATGGGCTATCGCCGTTTCAGCATGAATACCCACAACATCTCCCGCATCAAATACGTGCTGCGGCAATCCGACCTTGGCGAGTTGAAGGCGCTGATGGCGGATGGTCTCAAGCATGACAATCCTCACGTGCTGCGGGGCCTGTTTGCCCGATATCTGGAAGAGCACGGTCTGGGCGGATTGCTGCGGGCTGGGCACAAGGTCAGGCTGCCCGATTGATATTCCACCTTGTTACTGCGTAAGAATGATCGGAGAATGCGGCTTTTCTTATGATTGGGGCCGCCTATGCAGCACGACGGATATTGGGTTTTCTCGCAGATTGATCCCGTAGCATTCAGTTTGGGACCATTATCGGTACGCTGGTATGGTCTCATGTACCTGTTCGGTTTTGCCTTCGCCATGTGGCTGGCAGGTCGCCGCGCCGATGCACCCAATAGCGGCTGGACCCGCAACGAGGTATCCGACCTGCTGTTCTACGGCTTTCTCGGGGTGATCCTGGGAGGGCGCATCGGTTACGTGCTGTTCTATAACTTCGATCTCTTCCTCGCCGACCCGACCTATCTGTTCAAGATATGGACCGGTGGCATGTCGTTCCACGGTGGCCTCATCGGGGTGATCACCGCCATGATCTGGTTTGCCCACAAAACCCAGCGCCACTTCTTCACCGTGGCGGATTTCGTGGCGCCGCTGATTCCGTTCGGCCTCGGTGTTGGCCGCATCGGCAACTTCATGAACGGCGAGCTGTGGGGTCGGGTGACCGATGTCCCCTGGGCAATCATCTTCCCCGAGGCTGGCCCCGAGCCGCGTCACCCGTCCCAGCTCTATCAGTTCGCGCTGGAAGGGGTGGTGCTCTTCATCATCCTGAACCTGTTCTGGCGCAAGCACCCACCACGTGGCGCCATTTCCGGGATGTTCCTGCTCTTCTACGGTCTGTTCCGCTTCCTGGTGGAGTTTGTTCGTCAGCCTGACAGCCAGCTGGGTCTCTACTTCAACGAGATCAGCATGGGCCAGATCCTCTCTACCCCGATGATAGTGGCGGGTGCGCTCATGGTCTGGGCCGCCTACAAGCAGCCCCGTCTGTTCGGCAATGCACCCAAGGAGGCGAAGTAATGCGTGCCTATCTCGACCTGATGCAGAAAATTCTGGATGAAGGGACCGTCAAATCCGATCGCACCGGGACCGGGACCGTCTCCCTGTTCGGTCATCAGATGCGCTTCAACCTGGCCGAGGGATTCCCGCTGGTGACCACCAAGAAGTGCCACCTGCGCTCCATCATTCACGAGCTGCTCTGGTTCCTCAACGGCGATACCAACACCGCCTATCTGAAAGAGCACGGTGTCAGCATCTGGGACGAGTGGGCCGACGAGCACGGTGATCTGGGGCCTGTCTATGGTGCCCAGTGGCGCTCCTGGCCGGCGGCCGATGGGTCTGTCATCGACCAGATCCAGAAGGCGGTGGACGATATCAAGCACAACCCGGATTCCCGCCGCATCATCGTCTCCGCCTGGAACGTGGGCGAGCTGGACAAAATGGCGTTGGCACCCTGCCACGCCTTCTTCCAGTTCTATGTGGCGGATGGCAAGCTCTCCTGCCAGCTCTACCAGCGTAGTTGTGATGTTTTCCTTGGCCTGCCGTTCAACATTGCCAGCTATGCGCTGCTGACCCACATGATGGCGCAGCAGTGCGATCTGGAAGTGGGTGACTTTGTCTGGACCGGTGGCGACGTGCACCTCTATTCCAACCACATGGAGCAGACGGCACTGCAACTCACCCGCGAGCCGTGCCCCCTGCCGCAACTGGTGATCAAGCGCAAACCTGACTCCATCTTCGATTACAGATTCGAGGATTTCGAGATCCAGGGCTATGATCCCCATCCTGGGATCAAGGCGCCTGTCGCTATTTGAGTAGGTAATGAGCCTGGGGCGAGTATCGTCTCCCAGGTGACGATGAATCGACACTCAGCTGTTAGAGGCACCTTCGGGTGCCTTTTTGCATTTTCTGTGAATTAATATGCAACATTCCGGGTGGAGAGATGGCTCCTGAAAAGGGGAAATAACCTGCTTATAGCAGGCATTATCTGTTTTGCTTTCGGTTTTTTCGTTGTTATCAGCCGTAAGAAACGATTTTTCATTGAGCTACTCGAGCCCTAGACTGAAAAGATGCAATTTTATGGGTAGTTAGATATGAGCGATGTATTCAAGCGTTTTCTCAAACTGGAGTCCGCTTCCGGGATCATTCTGATCCTGGCCGCCCTGCTTGCCATCGGCCTGGCCAATTCGGCGCTGGCGCAACACTATCAGAGCTTCCTCAATACCGAGGTGCAGGTTCGCATCGCGGCCCTCGACATCAACAAGCCGCTGCTGCTCTGGATCAATGATGGCTTCATGGCGATCTTCTTCCTGCTGGTGGGTCTCGAGGTGAAGCGAGAGATGCTGGAGGGAGCGCTTTCCTCCCGGGTGCAGGCAACCTTCCCGGCCATTGCTGCCGTGGGGGGCATGTTGGCACCGGCACTCATCTATAGCTTCTTCAACTACGGGGACGAGGCGACCCGTGCTGGCTGGGCGATTCCGGCCGCAACCGACATCGCCTTCGCTCTCGGGGTCATGGCGCTGCTGGGCAAGCGGGTACCGACCAGCCTCAAGGTCTTCTTGCTGGCGCTGGCTATCATGGACGATCTGGGGGTCATCATCATCATTGCCCTCTTCTACACCCAGCAACTGTCGCTGACTGCGCTGGCGATAGGTGTGGTGGCCACCCTGGCCTTGCTCTGGATGAATCGCCGTGGTGAGGACAGGATTGGACTCTATATGCTGGTCGGCCTGGTGCTCTGGGTTGCCGTGCTCAAGTCCGGTGTCCATGCGACCCTGGCGGGGGTCATCGTGGGCTTCATGATCCCCCTCAACGGCAAGCGTTACGCATCGCCACTCAAGCATCTGGAGCATGTGCTGCACCCCTGGAGCGCCTTCCTGATCCTGCCACTTTTCGCTTTCGCCAACGCCGGGGTATCGCTGGAGGGGATCTACTTCTCGGCTCTGCTCAATCCGCTCCCCATGGGGATCATCCTGGGGCTCTTCGTCGGCAAGCCGCTCGGGATTTTCACCATCAGCTGGCTGGCAGTGAAATCAGGCATTGCCCAACTGCCGCAAGGAGTGAACTTCAGACAGATCTTTGCCGTCAGCATTCTGTGTGGCATCGGCTTTACCATGTCGATGTTTATCGCATCGCTGGCATTCGAGCATGGCGGACTGGACTACGGCAGCTACTCGCGCCTCGGGATCCTGGCAGGTTCCACACTCGCGGCTGTGATCGGTTACATCGCACTGCGGATATCGCTGCCCAATCGGGAGGCGAATCAAAGTACGGAGGGGTTATGAGAAAACTAGGATGGTTAGTCATGCTGGCGAGCCCTGCAATCTGGGCAAATGGCCTGGTCGATTGTCAGCGGGATGCCACCTCGGCAAGTTGCTCTGCCTATCTCAACGGGGTGGTCGACAGCGCACTCATGCTGGGGGACTCTCAGGTAAAAGCCCGGTTCGGAGAGACCTTCGCCGAACGGGCACTGAGCAGTCGTGCCGGCGAGCGAGTCAAGCTGTCCAACAAGCGCTATTGCACCGAGCGAATGCCGGATGCCGGTCGTCTCAAGGCCCATCTGCAGGCACAGTTCGACGCGAACAAGGTTGACTCGATCAGCGACATGTATGACATTCTGGCGGTTGAACTCAGCTGCTACCGGAGCCCGCCTGGCGCGGGAACCCCATCGGATGTCACACCTTAACTACAACCATCTCTACTATTTTTGGATGACTCAGAAGAAGGGCTCCGTCACGCAGGCGGCGGAAGCCCTCTTTTTGACCCCACAGACCGTGACCGGTCAGATCAAGCTGCTTGAGCAGCGTCTTGGCGGCAAGTTGCTGATCAGAAAGGGGCGCTCCCTTGAGGCCACCGAGCTTGGCCAACTGGTATTTCGCTATGCGGACAAGATGTTCAGCCTCTCCTACGAGATGCTGGATATCGTCAACTACCGCAAGGAGAGCCAGATCCTGTTCGATGTGGGCATCGCCGATGCTCTCTCCAAGCGTCTCGCCAGCCGGGTACTGCTCTCCGTGATCCCCAATGACGGTTCCATTCACCTGCGCTGCTTCGAGTCGACCCATGAACTGCTCCTGGAGCAGTTGAGCGAGCACAAGCTCGACATGATCCTCTCTGATTGCCCGGTGGACTCCAGCCAGCATGCCGGGTTGCTGTCCAAGCGTCTGGGGGGATGTGGCGTCAGTTTCTTCTGCAAGGCGCCTCTGCCCTCCCAGCCTTTCCCTGCTTGCCTGGAAGAGCGCAAGCTGCTCATCCCGGGCCGCCGTACCGCCATGGGTCGTCAACTGACCCAGTGGTTCGAGCAGCAGGGGATTTCCCCCAGTATTCTGGGAGAATTCGATGATGCGGCGCTGATGAAGGCGTTCGGCTTCTTCAACCAGGGTATCTTCATGGCTCCGACCATCTATCGGGAAGAGATCCTGGAGGGGGAGGAGGTGATGCTGCTGGGTGAAACCCAGGATCTGATGGAGGAGTATTATGTCATCTTTGCCGAGCGGATGATCCAACATCCTGCGGTCAAGCGAGTATGCGAGAGTGATTTCTCCTTCCTCTTTGCCGGGCAGGAGGATTTCACGGCCATTCAGCCGGCAAGCCTCTCGTTTTAAATCGACGGTGACGGCGCTATGATGCCTGTCTTGGAAGAGGAGGGTGAGATGCAATTGGAAGAGATGGAAGCGAATGCCGGGCGTGCCGTCACCCTGCTCAAGGCATTGGCCAATGAGCGACGGCTGTTTATCTTGTGCCAGTTACTGGATAGGGAGCTGTCGGTCGGCGAGCTGAACGAGGTCTTGGGATTGAGCCAGTCAGCCATGTCGCAGCATCTGGCGGTGTTGCGCCGGGATGAGCTGGTGGCGACGAGGAAGGAAGCCCAGACGGTCTATTACTCCCTGCGCAGCCATGAGGTGCGCGAGATGATCGGATTGTTGCACAGACTGTACTGTAGCGACCCCAAATAAAAAACCGGCACTAGGCCGGTTTTTTCAGCTTTCATCAGCGGATGCTGATTAAGCCATGGCTTTGATCTGGGCAGACAGGCGGCTCTTGTGACGAGCAGCTTTGTTCTTGTGGATCAGGCCTTTGGTCGCCATACGATCCATGATCGGCTGAGCAACAGCGAAAGCGGCAGTGGCAGCAGCCTTGTCACCAGAGGCGATGGCAGCGATCACTTTCTTCAGGTAGGTACGGGTCATGGAACGACGGCTGGCGTTGTGCTGACGACGTTTCTCTGACTGAAGAGCACGCTTCTTAGCAGATTTGATGTTAGCCAAGGTAAAACTCCTAAAACTGTCTTAGCGAGTGTATTGAAAAGGCCCGGAAATATGCCTTCCCAACCACATATTGTCAAATGATTTGTGCAAATAAACACCGCCCCCCGGTGGTGTGTCAGATGGGAGACGGTTAAACTGTCGGCCGATTCTAACAGCATTCTTTTCTTTCCGACAGTTCCAGAGGCCTCGTCTTGAGTAAGAAATTGATCAAATCCGGCATGATAGTGTCCGGAATGACGCTGGCATCCCGTGTGATGGGCTTGGTGCGCGATGTGGTCATCGCCAATTTGCTCGGTGCCGGGGTGGCCGCAGACGTCTTCTTCTTCGCCAATCGCATTCCCAACTTCTTGCGCCGGCTCTTTGCCGAAGGGGCATTCAACCAGGCCTTCGTGCCCGTGATGACGGAGTACAAGAAAAATGGTGACGAGCAGGCGGTTCGGGAGCTGCTGGCGGCGGTGGCGGGCACCCTGGGTGGCATCGTCACCGTGGTCACCCTGCTCGGGGTGCTGGGTTCCGGTGTCCTGACGGCTCTCTTTGGCTGGGGCTGGTTCTGGGATTGGCTGCATGGCGGACCGGCGGCGGAGAAGTTCGAGCTGGCCAGTCTGATGCTCAAGATCACCTTCCCCTACCTCTGGTTCATCACCTTCACCGCCATGGCGGGGGCCATTCTCAATACCTTTGGCCGTTTTGCCGTGTCCTCCTTTACGCCGGTATTCCTCAACATCACCATGATTGCGGCGGCCTGGTGGATCGCGCCCTTGATGGAGCGCCCCGAAATCTCCCTGGCGATCGGTGTCTTCCTCGGCGGTCTGGTCCAGTTTTTGTTCCAGTATCCTTTTCTGCGCCAGCTCAACATGCTGGTCTGGCCCAAGTGGGGTTGGCACCATCCCGGGGTGGTTAAGATCCGTACCCTGATGATCCCGGCCCTGTTCGGCGTCTCGGTCAGCCAGATCAACCTGCTGATCAATACCATGCTGGCGTCGTTCCTGGCTACCGGTGCCATCAGCTATCTCTATTACTCGGACAGGTTGCTGGAGTTTCCCCTCGGTCTCTTTGCGGTGGCCATCAGCACGGTGATCCTGCCTGCCCTGGCCAGAAAACACGTGGATGCGGATCCGGCTGATTTCTCTCGCACCATGGATTGGGGGGTACGCATGGTGATGTTGCTCGGCTTGCCAGCCATGGTCGGCATCGCCGTACTGCGCGAGCCCATACTGCGGGTACTTTTCATGCGCGGTGAGTTCGGTCTGCACGAGGTGAGCATGTCCAGTGCGAGCCTGCTGGCCTCCACCACGGGGCTGCTCTCCTTGATGCTCATCAAGGTGCTGGCCCCCGGTTATTACGCCCGCCAGGACACCAGGACGCCGGTGCGTATCGGCATCATGGCCATGGTAGCCAACATGGTGTGCAACCTTATTTTCATCTATCCGCTCGGCTACGTCGGGCTGGCGCTGGCGACCGCCTGCTCCGGCACGCTGAACGCCGTACTGCTGTTCAAGGGGCTCTATCAGCAGGATGTCTATCGCCCTTCCCGCAACACCGGGCTGTTCTGCCTCAAGCTGCTGGCGGCAACGGTCTTGATGGGGGGGCTTCTGGCCTATCTGTCACCGGATCTCGCCCAATGGGGTGCCTGGAGCATGGGCAAGGCCAGCCTGGAGTTGACCCTGCTGCTCTGCCTGGGCGGAGCGTTGTATGGCATTGTCCTCTTGGCATTGGGGATCCGGCCACGGCACCTGAGAGCCGGTCAGCAATAAGGAGTCAGCTGCAAGGGAGGGGGACAGTACAGGGGAGATGGGGGAGCGGCCTCAGGGGCTGTCGGGTTGGCCCGCCAACGAGGTGCGATGCTCCTGGCCGAGTCCGAGAAGCGGGCGTGATGGCTAAATCGGGTCAACGGCAGGGCTGACCCTGCCTGCTGCCTGATATATAATCCGCCGATTTCCATGGCAGCAACGCACAAGGCACTGATGGAGCTTATTCGCGGCATTCACAATATCAAGCCCCGTCACCGGGGCTGTGTATTGACCATAGGCAACTTCGATGGGGTTCATCAGGGGCACCATGCGGTGTTGGCCCGTTTGCAGGAGAAGGCCGCCCAACTTGGCCTGCCGGCCTGCGTCATGTTGTTCGAACCCCAGCCGCTGGAGCTGTTTGCGGGCAGTGCCGCGCCCGCCCGCCTCAGCCGCTGGCGGGAGAAGTACGAAGCCCTCAAGGGAATGCAGATCGATCGCATGCTCTGCGTGCGTTTCACCCATCGTTTTGCCGAGCAGGCAGCCAGCACCTTCATCGAGCAACTGCTGGTGGAGAAACTCGGCGTGCACTATCTGGTGGTCGGCGACGATTTTCGCTTCGGCAAGGGGCGGGAAGGGGACTTCCACCTGCTGGAGGAGGCCGGTCGGCGCTTCGGGTTCGAGGTGATCAGCACCCAGAGTTTCCAGCTTTCCCGCCAGCGGGTCAGCAGCACCCTGGTGCGCGAGGCCCTCAAAGCGGGCCGCATGGCGGAGGTGGAGCTGATGCTCGGTCGCCCCTATGCCATCAGCGGCCGGGTGGCCCATGGCGACAAGCTGGGGCGCACCATAGGTTTTCCCACCGCGAATCTGGCCCTCAAACGCCAGGTTGTCCCGGTCGGTGGCGTGTTTGCGGTGGAAGTGATATGTTCCGGCAAGACTTTCCCCGGTGTCGCCAATGTGGGTGTACGTCCGACCTTGAGCGGTACACGAGCCAGATTGGAAGTACATCTATTTGATTTTTCTGGTGATCTATATGGTCAGCAGGTCAAGGTGCTGCTTCGCCACAAGCTGCGCGAAGAGCAGAAATTTGACTCTTTCACCGCCTTGAAAGAGCAGATCGAACGAGATGCCCTGGCGGCCCGAGCCTGGTTCGGGCTGCCACAATTTCATTTACCCAGCACTCTTTTAGAAAAGAAGGGAACCCAGGACTGATGAGCGACTATAAACACACCCTGAATCTGCCGGAAACCGAGTTTCCGATGCGTGGCGATCTGGCCAAACGCGAACCCAACATGTTGAAACGTTGGTACGATCAGGATCTTTACGGCGCCATTCGCCGCGCCAAAGCGGGTAAGCCTTCTTTCATTCTGCACGATGGCCCCCCCTATGCGAACGGCAGCATTCACATCGGTCATTCGGTCAACAAGATCCTCAAAGACATCATCATCAAGTCCAAGGGCCTCTCTGGCTTCGATTCCCCCTATGTGCCGGGCTGGGATTGCCACGGTCTGCCCATCGAGCTGAAAGTGGAAGGCATGGTCGGCAAGCCGGGCGAGAAGGTTTCCGCCGCCGAGTTCCGCGCCGAGTGCCGCAAATACGCCAAGACCCAGATCGAAGCGCAGAAGACCGACTTCATCCGTCTGGGCGTGCTGGGTGACTGGGAACACCCCTACCTGACCATGGATTTTGGGACCGAAGCCAACATCATCCGTTCCATGGCCAAGATCGTTGAAAACGGCCACCTGCATAAAGGCTCCAAGCCGGTGCACTGGTGTACCGATTGCGGCTCCGCGCTGGCTGAAGCAGAAGTGGAGTACTACGACAAGAACTCCCCCTCCATCGACGTGCGCTTCAAGGCCGTCGACGAGGCTGCCGTTGCCGCCAAGTTTGATTGCGCCGAAGGCCACACCGGCAAGGGCGCGCTCTCTGCCGTGATCTGGACCACTACCCCGTGGACCCTGCCGGCCAACCGCGCCATCGCCATGCATGCCGATCTCGACTACGCGCTGGTGCAGGTTGAGGGCGACAATCCCGAGCGTCTGATCTTGGCCGCTGAGCTGGTGAAGGATGTGATGGATCGCGCCGGCATCGAGCACTTCCACAACCTGGGCTACGCCAAGGGTGCCGCACTCGAGCTGCTGCGCTTCAACCACCCCTTCTACAGCTTCGACGTGCCTGTGGTGCTGGGTGACCACGTCACTCTGGACGCCGGTACCGGCGCGGTACACACCGCCCCTGGTCACGGTCAGGAAGACTTTGTGGTCGGTCAGAAGTACGGTCTGGAAGTGGCCAACCCGGTTGGCAGCAACGGCGTCTATCTGCCGGATACCGAACTGTTTGCCGGCCAGCACGTGTTCAAGGCCAATACGGCCGTGGTCGAGGTGCTGACCGAGCGTGGCGCCCTGCTGCACCACAAGGTGTTCAACCACTCCTACCCGCACTGCTGGCGTCACAAGACCCCGATCATCTTCCGTGCTACCCCCCAGTGGTTCATCAGCATGGAGCAGAAGGGTCTTCGGCAGCGTGCCCTGGAAGAGATCGAGCGTATCGAGACTCAGGGCATTGCCGAACACGGCCAGAGCGGCTGGGTCCCGGCCTGGGGCAAGAATCGCATCCAGGCGATGGTCGAGAACCGTCCCGATTGGTGCATCTCCCGTCAGCGTACCTGGGGCGTGCCCATCTCCCTGTTCGTTCACAAGGATACCCAGGCGCTGCACCCGGATTCCGTGCGCCTGATGGAAGAGGTGGCCAAGCGGGTCGAGCAGTCCGGCATCCAGGCCTGGTGGGATCTGGACAAGGCCGAGCTGCTGGGCGCCGATGCCGACAACTACGAGAAAGTGCCTGACACTCTCGACGTCTGGTTTGACTCCGGTTCTACCCATGCCTCCGTGGTCGATGCCCGTCCCGAGTTCAACGGCAAGCCGGCCGACATGTATCTGGAAGGCTCTGACCAGCACCGTGGCTGGTTCATGTCCTCCCTGATGATCGGCGTGGCGATGAAAGACAAGGCTCCCTACAACCAGGTGCTGACTCACGGCTTCACCGTTGATGGTCAGGGTCGCAAGATGTCCAAGTCCATCGGCAACGTGGTGAGCCCTCAGGACGTGATGAACAAGCTGGGTGCCGACATCCTGCGTCTGTGGGTAGCGAGCACTGACTACACCGGCGAGATGACCGTCTCCGACGAGATCCTCAAGCGCTCCGCCGACGCCTATCGTCGTATCCGCAATACTGCCCGTTTCCTCTTGGCCAACCTGAACGGCTTCAATCCGGCGACCGACATGGTGGCGCCTGCCGACATGGTCGTGGTGGATCGCTGGGCCGTAGGCCGTGCCAAAGCGGTACAAACCGAGATCGTGACCGCGTTCGATGAGTACAACTTCCACGGCGTGACCCAGAAGCTGATGCAGTTCTGCTCCATAGAGATGGGTTCCTTCTATCTGGACGTCATCAAGGATCGTCAGTACACCGCCAAGGCCGACAGCCTGGCCCGTCGCTCCTGCCAGACCGCCCTCTATCACATTGCCGAAGCCATGGTGCGCTGGATGGCGCCGATCATGAGCTTCACCGCCGACGAGATCTGGGCCCTGCTGCCGGGTGAGCGCGGTGAGTTCGTGTTCACCGAGGAATGGTACGACGGCCTGTTCGGGCTTGAAGCGGGCGAAGTGCTGAACGACGAGTTCTGGGCCGAGATCCTCACCGTGCGCGGTGAAGTGAACAAGGCGCTGGAAGTGGCCCGTGGCGAGAAGCGCATCGGCGGTTCTCTGCAGGCCGAGCTGACCCTGTTCGCCAAGCCTGAGCTGGCCGCGCGTCTGAACGCATTGGCCGATGAGCTGCGCTTCGTTTTGCTCACCTCCAAGGCCAAGGTCGTCAGCGTCGATGTCGCACCGGCAGAGGCCGTGGCGACCGAGCGCGATGACCTGTGGCTCTGCGTGGCCCAGTCAGCTGCAGCCAAGTGCGACCGCTGCTGGCACCATGTAGAGGACGTGGGTACCATCGCGGGTCACGAAGAGATCTGTGGCCGCTGCGTCACCAACGTCGAGGGTGACGGCGAAACGCGTCAATTTGCCTGATGAACATGACTCAACATAAAAGCGGCCTGCGTTGGCTGTGGCTGGCAGTGCTGGCCTTTGTTCTGGACCAGGCGAGCAAGCTCGCCGTGGTCAAACTGCTGCCATTTGGCTACCCGGGGGTGGAGATCACCCCCTTCTTCAACCTGGTCCATGTCTACAACAAGGGAGCGGCTTTCAGCTTCCTGGCGGATCAGGGAGGCTGGCAGCGCTGGTTCTTCGCCGTGCTGGCGTTCGCCATCTGTGGCCTGCTGATCCACTGGCTGCGCAAGCAGTCGGTCACCCAGCGCTGGAGCGGTATCGCCTACAGCCTGATCATCGGCGGGGCGCTCGGCAACGTGTTTGACCGGCTGGTGCTGGGCCATGTGGTCGACTTCCTCGACTTCTATTGGCAGCGCGCCCACTGGCCGGCGTTCAATCTGGCCGACAGCTTCATCTTCATCGGTGCCGCCATGATCGTGCTGGACGGCTTCCGTGGCGAGAAAAAACAGGACGCGACCTCATGAGCCAGCTGATTGTTGCGGACAGCAGCGTGCTGTTCCATTTCTCTATCAAACTGGAAGATGGCTCGGTGGCCGACAGCACGGCGCTGCACGGCAAGCCTGCCCGTCTGCGGATGGGAGACGGCAGCCTGACGCCGAGCTTCGAGCAATGCCTGCTGGGGCTGCGCGAAGGGGAGAGCAAGAGCTTTACCCTGGCGCCGGAAGAGGCATTCGGCCTTTCCAATCCTGACAACATCTACCATCTCGATCGCGCCAAATTCGGTAACGAAGTTGAGCCCAAGGTGGGTACCATCATTCTGTTTGACCAGCCCAACGGCAGCGAACTGCCCGGGATCATCCGGGCGGTGGAAGGGATGTCGGTCACGGTCGATTTCAACCACCCCCTGGCTGGTCACACCGTCACCTTCGAGGTGGAGATCCTGGGGGTTGATGACGAGGAGAAGGTGCACTGATGGATATTCTGCTGGCTAACCCCCGTGGCTTCTGTGCCGGTGTCGACCGGGCCATCAGCATCGTCGAGAGCGCGCTGGAGAAGTTCGGTGCCCCCATCTATGTCCGCCATGAGGTGGTGCACAACCGCTACGTGGTGAACAAGCTCAAGGAGGCGGGCGCCGTCTTTGTGGAGGAGCTGGATGAGGTGCCGGATGACAGCATCGTCATCTTCTCTGCCCACGGTGTCGCCAAGGTCGTGCGCGAGATGGCCAAATCCCGCGCCCTCAAGGTGTTCGATGCCACCTGTCCGCTGGTGACCAAGGTGCACATGGAGGTCCATCGCGCCAGTCGCAAGGGCTCCGAAGCCGTGCTCATCGGCCATGCCGGCCACCCCGAGGTGATCGGCACCATGGGACAGTACGAGAACAGTGAGGGGGGCATGTATCTGGTGGAGACGCCGGAAGATGTGGCCAAACTCAAAGTGAAGAACCCGGACGATCTCTGTTTCGTCACCCAGACCACCCTGAGCGTGGACGAGACCTCGGATGTCATCGATGCCTTGCGTGCGCACTTCCCCAAGATCCAGGGGCCGCGCAAGGATGACATCTGCTATGCCACCCAGAACCGCCAGGATGCCGTGCGGGAGATGGCCGGACTGGTGGACGCCATGCTGGTGGTGGGGTCGCGCAACTCTTCCAACTCCAACCGTCTGCGGGAGCTGGCCGAGAAGGTGGGTGCCAAGGCCTACCTCATCGACGATGCCTCCATGATTGAGCCGCAATGGCTGGACGGGGTTGCCCGTATCGGTGTCACGGCGGGTGCGTCAGCCCCCGATGTGCTGGTTCAGAATGTCATTGCTCGTCTGCGCGAGCTGGGAGGCAAGATAGTGACCGAGCATCCTGGCCGGGAAGAGAATGTGGTGTTTGAAGTGCCGCCCGAGCTTAGAATTATTTGAATGTGGCCAGGATGGCCTGAGAATAAAGAGTTATGTTCCTGATGCCGGATTTGTCGTTGCGACCTATCCGGCATTAGACTATGTGAACCGCCAGTCACCAAGGATGGGTTATGATTGGGTTCTATCGAGGCTTTTCTCTCATTGAATTGATGATTGTCGTCGCAATCGTGGCGATTCTTGGCACTATTGCCTATCCCTCCTATCAGCGTTACCTGCTGTCCAGCCACCGAATTGATGCCAAAAAAATGCTGTTGGACGCCGCCAACAGACAAGAAACCTATTTTATGGACTTCAATCGGTATACCTCATCCGCAGCCGATTTGAATATCTCGGAGAACTCCGAATCCGGCTTCTATCACCTGGTCATCTCAGCCGGGGTCAATACATACATCCTGTTTGCCACGGCCTCTGGTGCGCAGGGGTCAGACAGCGACTGCATCATTTTCTCCATCGACCAGGATGGCACCCGGAGTGCCACCCGGCTCGGGGATACCGTCAACAATGCTTGCTGGGACTAGGCGATGAAACCACTGCGCCATCGACACACGAGGGGATTCAGCCTGCTGGAGGTGATGATTGCGGCCGTGGTGCTCTCCTTCGGCTTGCTGGGATTGGTTGCCATGCAGGTTACCGCCAAGTTTTCCAGCTACGAAGCGCGTCAGCGCACCATCGCCAACTGGCTAGCCAATGATCTGGTGGAACGCGCCAGGATCAACAAAGACAGCTGGGCTGGTCAGGGAACGACAGTGGTATCCGGCAACGCGATCCTGGATATGCCGAGCTGTGCCAACAACAATGGCACCATGTCGGATTGCAGCAGGACAGAGCGGCAGGCACTGGACCTCTTCTACTGGCAGCAGTCCCTGCTGGGAACCGCGGTATCCGGTGCCGCGTCACCTCTGCAATCTCCGGTAGGCTGCGTGATTCGTGGCGCCAACAACAGTTTGACCATAGGGATCTTCTGGCAGGGGCGGGAGTCTTTGTCCGATGGTGCCGGTGCAGTGGCCGCGGTGCGCAACAGTTGTGGGCTGGGCAATGCGGCAGACAGACAGAGGCGTCAGTTCGTACTGACGACCACACTATGAATGCCCGCGGCTTCACCCTGATTGAATGGTTGATTGCCATGTTGATCGGCGTATTTCTGGTCGGTGGCGGCTTGAGCATCTTCGTGGCTTCCCGTGCCACAACGGAGGATGCTTTCGATCAGAGCGAGTTGCAGGAGAATGGGCGTATTGCGATGCGTCTGGTGACCCAGGACCTGAAGTGGGCGGGCTTCTGGGGGGACTACACCGGTTCCCCCATGGCAACGGGGCAGGGTGTGACGCTTTTAGGCGGTATTACAAGTACTTGTGGGAGTCTGCCTTCAAATACTGGTGTTCGTGCATTGTTAGTCATGAGAGTTAATGACTCAGGAGGTTTGACTGGAGGAGATGCAAGCTGTATTCCTACGGATAGTTCGAAATGGTCATTTATAAAAAACACAGATGTAATTAGTATTAAGAGATTAGTCGGCCGCCCGCAGACTATAGATTCAGAGTTAGATGGTAATCGTTATTATTTGGCGACTACTACTCAGCTAGCTAACTTATTCGCCATGGTTGATGAATCTGACCCAATTCCAAGTGAGGTAATCGAAATGCCTGATCCTCAACTATGGGAGTATCAGCATTTCATGTATTACACTGTGCTCAATAAATCAAATAATATTCCAGAGTTAAGGAAGCGTATTCTTACTCCAAATGGCGGGTCACTACTTATTAGTGGTCCTATTGCTGAAGGAATTCAAGGATTAACTGTGTTGCTTGGCATTGATGAGAGTACGATCCCTGATGGTGTGATAGAGCGCTATACCAATACCAATAATGTGACCGAACAAGAATGGAGCGAAGGACGCGTCGTAGCGGCCCGTGTCTTTATCTTGGTGCGTTCGCTGCAAGCGTCCAGTAGTTATGTAAATAACAATATCTATCAAGTTGGTGATGTACCAGTTTTTGGAAACGGCGATGGTTATCGCCGTCTGCTATTGGAATCGAGTGTCTCATTACGTAATCCAACGGTAATAGCAGGAGGGGGGAAATGAGATCCCAGCGCGGTGTGGCTCTGATTGTCGCCCTGATCATCCTGGTACCCCTGACCCTGATTGCGGTGGTGGTGATGCAATCTTCGGGGCAAGACCTCAAGATGGCAGGCTCGTCCGCCAGCTTCCGTCAGGCGGAACACCGCCTCGAAGGCATCATCGAAGCCGCGATGCAGAGCAACAACATATCGACTGTGATTGCTGGCATGGGCTCCACTCTGGGGGCCAGTGCGGCGATCAGCGTCAATAGCAGCAATGCTTCGGCGGCTGTCGATCTTACCAATCGCACCGAAACCGTCTGCAAGCGCAAGGTTGACGCCAGCAGCAGCAATGTGATCCCTGCGTGCAAATATGTCGAACTGCAGGCCAATGTGAATTATGGAAAATATGTTCGTCCGCTGACTTGGACCGCGGGCGTAGAACAGCCACTGCTCACAGAATAGGAGCGAAGGATATGTGGTTACGACAACTGGGAGTAATTTTATGCTGGTGTAGCCTTGTATTGTCGGTGACATCGACAAGGGCTGATGACACCGAGCTGTTTATTTATGACTTCAACAAGGCGGGGGATTTTCGCCCCAAAGTGCTGCTGATATTTGATAACTCGGGCAGCATGAGAGACACCATGGAGCAGATCAAAGAGGCCTATAATCCGGCTACGGTATATCCGGCCCTGAGTAATGACCCAGATTCCAGTAATAGCAAAAAATATATCTATTTTTCAACGGATGGAAGTGTTCCTACAATCAACACCAACAGGCGATTCTCCGACAAGCTGAATGCCTGTGCGACGTCAAAAATGCCATTGTCGAATATTGGTTATTTTCAGTCGCAAATGTGGAGTTATGAGGTTACGAGTGGTAACCCTCCAGGAGACGGTCGGGGTGAATGGAATTCGCTCAGCGGTGATCAAGAGAACGATATCAATCTGGTCGATTGCAAGCAGGATATTACGGCAAGCAACCCGGATAACCCTTATACAGGGAATTGGTCGGTAGGAGCTGGCTATCCGGTAGACAAGACAAGGCGCAATAGGGGGGAATGGTTTTATACGACGAACAAGAGCAATGCAGTAAATGCCAGCAATACGGCTGTGACCATTTATTCCGCCAATTATATTCGCTGGTATCATGGCCCAACTGGATACTCAGTGGAGTCTCGACTCCGTATTGCCAAAGATGCAGTGAAAGGCTTGATTTCATCCACGCCAGGGGTGGACTTCGGTCTGGCTATCTTTAATAGAAATGATGATGGCGATAATAATGGTGGACGCATTGTCAGGGATATATTAGGCAGTGAGATTACCTTGGCAAATGGCAAGACGGGGGAGCAGGACCTGCTGGACCGGGTTGAAGGTTTGACCGCCAGTACCAATACACCGCTATGCGAGACGTTGAGTGAGGCGTATCGATTCTTCGGGGGACGAAGCGTTGTTTATGGCTTGCAAGGAGGTACGAGAGACACGACCGCCGAAAGCCCGGCTGGTACCTATCAAGCACCCTATGACAACTGCTCAAACAACGGCTACGTCATATACATCACCGATGGGGAGCCAACTCAGGACGGGGATGCCAATACCTTTGTCCAGGGATTGATAAATACATTGTCCAGCGATGAAAAAGCGGCTTATGGCACTACCGTTACTTATGGGTCAGGGAACAGGTCCAGCAGCTATCTGGCCGCATTGGCGGGTTATATGAAACACAAGGATGTGAATGCCGCTTCCCCTGGTACCCAGACAGTCACGACCTTTACCGTCGGGTTTGGTGACGAGGCGATAAGCGGGGCCGGTAATTTGCTTGCTGAAACTGCCCGTCGTGGTGGTGGCGTTTATTATCCGGCAACCAACGCCTCTGCCTTGAGTGATGCGTTGAAGGCATCGCTGCTAGCGATCCTGCGGATCAATACCTCGCTGGTGTCCCCCGCCATTGCCAGCAACAACTTTGACCGGACACGCAGTCTCAACAACATCTATTACGCCATGTTTGAGCCAGATGATGGTCCCAGATGGCGGGGCAATCTGAAAAAACTGATCTTTTCTCCTGACGGTTATGTGGCTGACAGCCGGGGACTGCCTGCTATCAAGTTTGATGGCACCATCATCGACAGTGCCCAGACGTTCTGGTCATCCGGCCGTGACGGGAACGTTGTGGCCGAAGGTGGGGCGCAAGAGATGTTGGCGGGGAAAAGCAACCGCAGCCTCTATGTCATCAACAATGCCCAGAACCGTCTCGATCAGCTGACCAAGGCAAATCTGGTAACGCAGGCTGGCAGTGAAGCCGCGCTCATGACCTTCATGCAGGCAGTTACGACGACTGAACTCGATTCCCTGATCAACTGGACCAAGGGGCTGGATGTCGACGATGAGGACTTTGATACGTCGACCCTGATCCGCAGCCACATCATGGGAGACCCTCTGCACTCCCGACCCCTGGTGCTGAATTATGGCCCTCAATCCGGCAACCCGACGGATGCGCCCGACTTGCGGATCTTGTTTGGGACTAATGCGGGCTTCCTTCATATGTTTAAGGATATGGGGAACACCATAGACGAAAGCTGGGCTGCGATACCTTATGAGTTCATGGCCAATCAGAGGGCATTGCGTATCAACGCCGAATCTGCGGACCATATTTATGGTGTTGACTCCTCTCCTGTCGCCCTTGTCAAAGATGCCAATCGCAATGGGGTGTTGAAATCTTCCGAGAATGACTTCGTTTGGGTATTCACCGGCTTGAGGAGCGGTGGCAAAGCCTATTACGCCTTCGATATCTCCAGCCCCAATACGCCGACGCTGAAATGGCACCTGAACTCCCAGACGACGGGCTTCGGCGAACTGGGTTTGACCTGGTCGGTGCCTGAGGTCGCGTTTGTGCCTGGAGTTAATGATGGAGAAGGCAATCCCATTCCTGTTCTGATTTTTGCGGGAGGCTATGACACCAACAAGAGTGTCGAGGGGCTGGGGACGAATGACAGCATGGGCAGAGGTATTTACATCGTCAATGCCGACACGGGTGCCTTGATATTTAGCGCAACGCCAGCGAACACCCCGACCTCAGATCATTTACAGGTCAGCGGCATGACAGACAGCATGCCGGGCTCCGTCGCAACGCTGGATAGTGATGGTGATGGCAAGACTGACCGCATCTATGCGGGGGATACCGGAGGCAATATCTGGCGCATGGATCTCCCTGGCACCAACAAATCTGACTGGCGCGTCTTCAAATTTGCCAGCCTGGGGTCGGATGTCACTCAAGCCGATGATCGCCGTTTCTTCACCCAGCCTATCGTGGTGCGTACCATCAACAAGCAGGTCACCCGTACCGTTGTGGGAGGGAATGTGGTCTACTCCTATCAGGATCGTCCCTTTGATGCCGTGCTGATTGGGAGTGGAGACCGCAATCGCCCCTCATCGGAAGCGACCGTCCGCAATGGCTATTTCATGTTGCGTGATTATGATGTCGTGCCGCGTGCCGCCAATGCGCAGGCGAGAAGCCCCATCTTGATTACTGACCTTTATGATGTGACCTCTGACCCTTTGTCTGCCCAGACAAACACGGATGGAATATTGGCGACCAAGGCGGGAATTACCACTGCCAAAGGGTGGGTCAATTGGTTGAACGAACCGGGTGAGAAATCCATGGGGGCCGGGGTCGTACTTCAGGGCAAGCTTTACTTCACCTCGTTCCTGCCGCAAGTGCAGTCGTTCCAGCAATGCACCATTCAATCCATCGGGGCTGCACGCCAATACATGGTAGACATGCATTATGGCAGTTCCTTCCGTTATGTGGTTGATCTTGAAGGCAACCAGACACCTGAGCGTTATGTCGAAGTACAGAACAAGGTTGCCGACGATTTGGTGGTGCATGCAGGAGACGATGCCAAGATCCGCATTATTGGAGGCGGTGTCGGGGAAGAGGTCATCCTGAAAGATGAAGGGGATGGTGAGCCTGAGCGTTGTACCGGAGCGGGAGAGTGCAACCAGGGGGCAGAGGAGGCTGAGATGGATATGTCGCCCAAGAAAATTTACCTCTACGAAGGAGAGGCACAATGAAAACACGCAGCGGGGTGTTGGGTTTGTGCCTCTTGTTATCCGGGTCCGTCTTGGCAGATGACATAAAATGTTATGTCGAGTTGGTTAACGGCCAGAAGGTTGTCCTGCACGGTACTGTGGCAGACAGCACGCCAAAGGCGGTGCAGGATAAATTCAAACAAAGAGGATACGAGGTGGATGGTGCGGTACAGCCTGTGAAGAAAATCCTGGAATGCCGCACTGCGGAGGAAAATTTCCAGTCAAAAGAGGGTCAGCAACAGGATGCCCGTCAACTGCGATAGCGAAGGACTTCATTCAGAGGCAGATATTTGCCTGGGTAGATTGGGTGGTGCGGCCGGAGGGAGAGATGACCAGATTTATCTGGGCATTTCCTGAACGACACAGCGTGATGGTGGCATTGGTACCCAGGCTGGTGCCATCAGGGCTGAAGGTAGTGGAAGTTCGATTGTTTGCAGCAGTCAGCGAGTCAGATAGCTGAGGGCTTCTTGCCAGAATCTGCTCACCGTTATTGAAAATGTCATTGCCATTACCGTCGACGAACACAAGGAATTGGGTCGGATTGGCGGTGACACAATTGTCACTGGCATTGGCAAGGCACACAGTGACAGATTGCTGGTTGTCGATGGCTTGGCTACGAGCAAAACGCAGATATTTCAAGAGTGTGCGAGATTCAAATTTCAAGGCATTCTCATTGAGCAGGCTCGACATGGCCGGTGCACCAATACCAAGCAAGATGACCCCCAGACTGACGGCGATCATCAGTTCCAGCAGGGTGAATCCTTTCTCGTCCTTGATCATGGCAATATCTCCCTCGATTAGTTACATCTTATCTCCAGACAGCCAGAACACCAGCGCAAAGCCCAAGTGTTGAGCTGGCACAGCCAGCGCCTTTTCTTTATCATTCCCCATCATTTTCGAATTCAAGATGCATCGCCATGGCAAAAGCCCTCTCTCTGATGCTTGCCCAGTTAAATCTGACGGTAGGCGCCATCGAAGATAACTGTGACAAGGTACTGGCGGCAGCAGCCCAGGCCGATCAGCAAGGGGCCGATCTGCTGGTTTGCTCCGAGCTGGCCCTGACAGGATACCCGCCTGAGGATCTGCTGCTGCGCGCCGACCTGATGGTCCGGGTCGAGGCCGCCCTGGCCCGCATCGCGGCATGGCAGGGACAATGTGCCATTCTGGTGGGCCATCCCTGGCGCGAAGAGGGGGCGCTTTTCAATACGGCGTCTCTTTATGAGCGCGGTCAACTGCGGGCACGTTATTTCAAACAGGACTTGCCCAACTACGGGGTGTTCGACGAGAAGCGCTACTTCACTGCGGCGACCGATACCTGTGTGGTGCCGTTCCGTGGCCATCAGCTGGGTTTGCTCATCTGCGAAGATCTCTGGCAGCCGGGTCCGGCGCTGGCCGCCAAGGCGGCGGGGGCCGAGCTGCTGCTCACCATCAATGCCTCTCCTTATGATCAGGAAAAACCCTGGATCCGCCGCGAGCTGATGGCGGAACGCTGCGATCAGACCGGCCTGCCGCTCATCTACCTCAACCAGGTATGCGGCCAGGACGAGCTGATCTTCGACGGCTGCTCCAAAGTGTTCAACAGCCAGGGCGAGCTGACCCACAAGCTTGCTCCGTTTGCCGAAGAGCTGGCGCTGGTGCGCTTTGCCGATGGTCAGCCGGTGAAGGAGCGGGAACCCGCCGCGCCGCTGGAGCCGTTGGCCGAGACCTATCAGGCCCTGGTGCTGGCGGTGCGCGACTATGTCACCAAGAACGGTTTTCAGGGCGCTGTGCTGGGCCTCTCCGGCGGCATCGACTCGGCGCTGACCCTGGCCATTGCGGCCGACGCCATCGGGGCGGACAAGGTGCAGGCGGTGATGATGCCGTTCCGCTACACCGCCCAGATGAGCGTGGAGGATGCCAAGGAGCAGGCCGAGCGGATGGGGGTGGAGTTCAACATCATCTCCATCGAACCCATGTTCGAAGGCTTCATGACCCAGCTGGCACCTCTGTTTGAAGGGACCGCCCGCGACACCACCGAAGAGAACCTGCAGGCCCGCTGCCGCGGTGTACTCTTGATGGCGCTCTCCAACAAGCGCCGCCGTATCGTGCTGACCACTGGCAACAAGAGCGAGATGGCTGTGGGATACGCCACGCTGTATGGCGACATGGCGGGTGGCTTTGATGTGCTCAAGGATGTCCCCAAGACCCTGGTCTTCAAGCTGTGCGAATATCGCAACAGCGTGGAGTACGTGATCCCGCAGCGGGTCATCGATCGTCCCCCGTCGGCCGAGCTGGCACCGGATCAGGTGGACCAGGATAGCCTGCCCCCCTATGACATCTTGGATGCCATCCTCAAGCGCTACGTGGAAGAGGATGCGTCTGTCGCCGACATGGTGGCGGAAGGTTTCGAAGAGGCGGTGGTACGCAAGGTGATCCGCCTGGTGGATCTCAACGAATACAAGCGCCGTCAGGCCGCCGTCGGCCCCCGCATCACGGCTCGCAACTTTGGTAAGGACCGCCGCTACCCCATCACGTCCGGGTTCGGCAAACAGAACTGGTAAGGAGTCACCATGAAGAAGATTGAAGCCATCATCAAACCGTTCAAGCTGGACGATGTACGCGAGGCCCTGGCCGAGATCGGCATCAACGGCATGACAGTGTCCGAGGTCAAGGGGTTCGGCCGCCAGAAGGGGCATACCGAGCTCTATCGCGGTGCCGAGTACATGGTCGACTTCCTGCCCAAGGTCAAGGTGGAGCTGGTGGTGCAGGACGAGGATCTCGATGCCTGCCTGGAAGCCATCCAGAACACAGCGCGTACGGGCAAGATCGGTGATGGCAAGATCTTCGTCTGCGAGGTGGAGCGCGTCATTCGTATTCGTACTGGTGAAGAGAACGAAGACGCGATCTGATGTGGTGGATGTGCCCTGTGATGAACAGCAAGAGTCTGTCGCTCTGATGTCGTTTTACCGTATCGGGGTCGTAGCGGCGTGCCTGATGGCGCTCACCGCGTGCAGTACCCGGCCGCCGGCCCAGCCGGAAAACCTGTGCCAGATCTTTCGGGAGAAACCCGAGTGGCACGAGGCGGCGCTCAAGATGAACGAGAAGTGGGGGACACCTGTCCAGGTAGTGATGGCCATGATGTACCAGGAGTCCTCCTTCGTGCATGATGCCCAGCCGCCGATGCAGTATTTCCTCTTCATCCCCACCGGGCGGGCCAGTTCAGCCTACGGCTATGCCCAGGTGAAAGACGAAACCTGGGCCGACTATCAGCGGGAAACCGGCAACGGCTGGAGCGATCGCGACGACTTTGCCGACGCCATCGATTTCATGGGCTGGTACACTCACAAGGCACAGCGGCTCAACGGCACGTCCAAGTGGGATGCCTATGGCCAGTATCTCAATTATCACGAAGGCTGGGGGGGCTACCGACGTGGCAGCTACCGCAGCAAGGGATGGCTGATGAAGGTCTCCCGCAAGGTGGAGGCCCGTGCCCAGCGCTACGGTGCCCAGTATCGACAATGCAAGGATCAGCTCTCCAGCGGGGGCTGGTTCTGGTAACCAAATCAGGAGTCAGAAATGCCGTTATTGGACAGTTTTACCGTCGACCATACCCGCATGGCCGCCCCGGCAGTGCGGGTGGCGAAGACCATGCAGACCCCGAACAAGGACACCATCACCGTGTTCGACCTGCGTTTCTGCGTGCCGAACGAGGAGATCCTCTCCGAGCGCGGCATCCATACCCTGGAGCATCTGTTTGCCGGCTTCATGCGTGATCATCTCAATGGGAATGGGGTGGAGATCATCGACATCTCTCCCATGGGTTGCCGCACCGGCTTCTACATGAGCCTGATCGGTGCGCCGGATGAAGCCCGTGTTGGCGCTGCCTGGCAGGCCGCCATGAGCGACGTGCTGACCGTGCAGGATCAGGGCAAGATCCCCGAGCTGAACGAATACCAGTGCGGTACTTACAGCATGCATTCGCTGGAAGAGGCCCATGCCATCGCCCGCCATGTGCTGGAGCGCGGTATCGGTGTCAACCACAATGACGAGCTGGCCCTGCCGGAAGAGAAGCTGAAAAGCCTCTGATCCCGAGAAGGGAAGCATGAAAAAGGCCGGTCAATGACCGGCCTTTTTGCATCTGGTGGGATCAGGAGGGCAGTGGCATCACCCGATTGCGTCCCAGCTCCTTGGCCTTGTAGAGCAGCTTGTCGGTACGCTCGATCAGGGTGTCTGCCGTCTCCTGAGGGATGTATTCCCCCACGCCGAACGAGGCGGTGATGTGATCGATGCGTCGCCCGGATTTGCGATCCAGAATCGACATCCGCTCGATGACGCGACGCAGGCTCTCGGCCATCTGGCGGGTCAGCGCCAGAGCGCGGTTTGGCACCAAGAGGGCAAACTCCTCACCCCCCAGGCGATAGGCGGTTATGCCCTCCTTGCTGGCCTCTCGCAGCCGCTTGCCGACGATGCGCAGCACCTGGTCCCCCAGCAGATGTCCGTATTCGTCGTTGAAGTTCTTGAAGCGATCGATATCGGTCAGGATCAGGGAGAAGGGCTGCTTGCTGCGAATGAGGCTGTCCATCTCGAGATCGAAGGCGCGTCGATTGAGCAGAGACGTGAGCGGGTCCTCGGTGGCCAGCTTCCTCGTCTCGTTCAGGGCCTGTTTCAGCTCCTTTATCTCTTTCTCGGCGCTGCTGAGCTGGTTGCGAAAGTGGAGGGTGGACATGCGTACGTCACGCGACTCGCGCACGAGATCCCGCAGGATCCCCATGGTGTCTTCCAGGCTGAGTCCCTCGTCGTCTATCTTGCTCAGCTTGTCGAAACTCTTGTCGAGCATCTCCTGAAACAGCCCGGTATCGGAGATGGCATCCTGCATCGAGTGACTCAGCTCGCTGGCCATGGCCGCCAGGTTGAGTTTCATCGCCTCCATCTGCTGCTCGTCCTGAGCCGCAAGGTGCTGGTGGTAGAGACGCTCACAGGTGGTCAGGGAGAAGGTTCCCTGCTGTTTTATCGCCTGATCGACGGCATGGTTGAGTTCGGGCATGTCGCCGGAGACATAGCTGTACCAAAGGTGATAGTTGTTCGGCGTGGTGGGAATTTGATACTTGATCATCAGGGGAACCGCCTGTTTCAAATAGGCGGCAGATTGGGCGAACGAGTCCTTGCTCATGAGTTCCGAGTCTCACATACCTGCAAACTGTGTCCAGTATGACAGAGAGAATGGCCAAAAGGCAGTCGATGGATGCCATTAGCTCCCCCCTCCGATATAATGTCTGCGTTATTACCTACCCTAAGGCCTGCTTATGTCTCAAAAAGATCCTTTCCTCCAACGCGAGGCCGAAAAATACGAAAACCCCATCGCCAGTCGCGAGATGCTGCTGGAGCTCATCAAGGGCCATGAGAAACCCATGTCCCGGGAAGAGCTGGCCAAGGTCCTCAAACTGACCGATGAAGAGCCGTTGGAAGCCTTGCGACGTCGTCTGCGCGCCATGGAGCGCGACGGGCAGCTCGTGTTCACCCGCAACCAATGTTACGCCCTGCCGGATCGCCTGAATCTGGTCAAAGGCTATGTGCTTGGCCACAAAGATGGATTCGGTTTTCTGCGCCCCGAGGGTGGTGGAGCGGATCTCTTCCTGAACAACCGCGAGATGCAGCGCCTGATGCATGGCGACTATGCCCTGGTGCAGCCGACCGAGATCGATCGCAAGGGTCGTCAGGAAGCGCGTCTGGTGCGCCTGCTCAAATCCCGGGAGGCGGACATCGTCGGTCGTTACTTCGTCGAGAACGGCGTCGGTTTCGTGGTACCCGATGACAGCCGCATCGGCCAGGACATCATCATCCCGGAAGGGGAGAACAAGGGGGCTCGCCAGAGCCAGGTCGTAGTCGTGCGCATCAACCAGCGCGCCACTGCCCGCTTCAATGCGGTCGGTACCGTCTTGGAAGTCCTGGGTGAGAACATGGCGCCCGGCATGGAGATCGAGATCGCCCTGCGTACCCACGGCATTCCGCACACTTGGCCGGAAGAGGTGACCAAAGAGGTCGCCGGTCTCGGTGAGCAGGTGCCGGAGAAGGCCAAAGAGGGTCGCATCGACCTGCGCGCCCTGCCGCTGGTGACCATCGACGGGGAAGACGCCCGCGACTTCGATGACGCTGTCTTTTGTGAAGCCAAGCGCGGTGGCGGCTGGCGCCTGTGGGTCGCTATTGCCGACGTTTCTGCCTATGTGAAACCGGGCACGGCCCTCGACACCGAAGCCTATCAGCGCGGCAACTCGGTCTACTTTCCCGAGTTCGTGGTGCCCATGCTGCCGGAGGTGCTCTCCAACGGTCTGTGTTCCCTGAACCCGCAGGTCGACCGGCTCTGCATGGTGTGCGAGATGACCATCTCCGCCGCCGGCCGCATGTCCGGCTACAAGTTCTACGAAGCGGTAATGAACTCCCACGCTCGCCTGACCTACACCAAGGTAGCGGCGATCCTGGACGGGGATCCCAAGCTGCGTCAGCAGTATGATCCGCTGGTGGGCCACATCGAGGAGCTGAACAACCTCTACAAGGCGCTCAAGCATGCCCGTCACCAGCGCGGCGCGGTGGAGTTCGAGAGCGAGGAGACCCGCTTCATCTTCAACGCCCAGCGCAAGATCGACCGTATCGTACCGCTGGTGCGCAATGACGCCCACAAGATCATCGAAGAGTGCATGATCCAGGCGAACGTGGCGGCCGCCCGCTACATCGAGAAGAACGAGGCCGCCGCCCTGTTCCGGGTGCACGACCGCCCGGGCGAGGAGCGTCTCACCGGCTTCCGTGACTTCCTGGCCGAACTGGGTCTGGAGCTCAAGGGGGGCCTGGAGCCCGAGCCGAAGGACTTTGCCGACCTGGCCGCCAAATTCGAAGGGCGCCCGGATGCGGAACTGCTCTCCACCATGCTGCTGCGCTCCATGCGTCAGGCCATCTATCAGGCCGACAACATCGGTCACTTCGGTTTGGCCCTGAAGTCCTACGCGCACTTCACCTCGCCGATCCGTCGCTACCCGGATCTCATCCTGCACCGGGCGATCAAGTACCAGACCGCCAAGGAGCAGCAGGGCAACCTGCGCCACAAGTGGACCCCGAGCGGTGGCTACCACTACCAGCTGGAAGAAGTGGACCCCATGGGCGAGCACTGCTCCATGACGGAGCGCCGTGCTGATGACGCCACTCGCGACGTGGCAGACTGGCTCAAGTGCGAGTACATGCTGGATCACGTGGGTGACGAGTTTGACGGCGTCATCGCCAGCGTCACCGGTTTTGGTTTCTTCGTGCGTCTGGCGGAGATCCACATCGACGGTCTGGTGCACGTCAGCACCCTCACCAACGACTACTACCAGTTCGACCCCCTGCACCAGCAGCTGATCGGCGAGAACTTCCGCCGTCGCTACCGTTTAGGTGACAAGGTGCGGGTCAAGGTGATGGGCGTGAACCTGGACGATCGCAAGATCGACTTCGTGATGGTGGAAGAGCCCCTCAAGGCCACCGGCAAGAACGCCAAGGAGATGGCGCGCAAGCAGGCCGAGATCAAGAAAGAGAAGGCCAAGAGCGCCCAGCGCCACGAGAAACGCAAAGAGGGCAAGGAGAGCGGTAAATCCGACAAGGGTGGCCGTGCCAAGCCCAGCAACAGACGACCGAGCAAAAAGGCTCGCGACAAGGCCAAGAGCACTAAATGAGTACTGAACTGATCTACGGCATTCACGCCGTCTCCGCGCTGCTGGAGCGCACCCCCGAGCGCTTCATCGAGGTGTGGGCTCTCAAGGGTCGCGATGACGAGCGGCTGCATCCCCTGCTGGCCGAGCTGGAGTCCCTCGGTATCAGGGTGCAGAGCGTGAACCGCAAGACGCTGGATGACAAGGCGGAAGGCAACAATCACCAGGGCATCATGGCCAAGGTGATTGAAGCGCCCAAGCTGGCCGAGCACGATCTGGCCAGCCTGCTGGACGGTCTGGCGGCGCAAGAGACAGCGCCCTTCCTGCTGGTACTGGACGGGGTGACCGACCCGCACAATCTCGGCGCCTGTCTGCGCAGTGCCGATGCGGCCGGGGTACATGCGGTGATCGTGCCGCGGGACAAGGCCACCGGCCTCACGTCCGTGGTGCGCAAGGTCGCCTGTGGCGCCGCCGAAGTGGTGCCGCTCATCCAGGTCACCAACCTGGCCCGCAGCCTGCGCGAGCTGCAGGAGCGCGGCGTCTGGATCGTGGGTACCGCCGGCGAGGCGGATCACGATCTTTATCAGGCCAAACTCACCGGCCCCATGGCGCTGGTGATGGGGGCCGAAGGCAAGGGGATGCGCCGCCTGACCCGCGAACATTGCGACGAGCTGGTGAGCATCCCCATGGCGGGGGCGGTATCCAGCCTCAACGTCTCGGTGGCGAGCGGTGTCTGCCTGTTCGAAGCCGTGCGCCAGCGCCGCGTCTGACAAGACGATGACCGACAGACCCCCCTTTGTCTGGGAACGGGTTGCAGATGAGCAGGAGGCCGAGCGCCTCCTCTCTTTTGTCCGCTCCCTGACCTTGCCCCCTCGCTCCTGCCTCTGGCATGCCGGTGACAGTCCGGCGCTGCTGGTCAGGGTGGAGGAGGGGTTGCTGCGGGCCAAGGTGGTGCTGGCGGATGGCCGCGAGTACATCAAGGAGTTCTATTGGGAGGGGGACGAGTTTATCGACTTCCACCACCTGCTCAGCGGTGAGCCCGCCCGCTACAGCGTGGAGGCGCTGGAGCCTTGCCGACTGCAGCTTCTTCCGCTGGTGGATCTGCGCCGACTCCCTTGCTGGCCCGCCTGGTATCACCATCTCCTTGAAGTGCAACTGCGCATCAAGGAGGAGAAAGAGCTGTTGCTGCTGACCGGGGGCCCAGAGGCGCGCTATCAGCATTTTCTGCGAAGCTTCCCCGCGCTGGATGCCAGGGTTCCGGATCACCAGATTGCCGCCTATCTGGGGATCACCCCCATCAGCCTGAGCCGCATCCGCAGGCGGCTGAAAACGCGCGATCAGGGTTGAGCCAGAAGGGATTGCCGATGAACCTGGGCAGAGATCGGCTCTTTGTCGGCCATGTCCACATTGGATGAGAAGGGGGGCAACTTAACCAAGGTTAATGCCCCTCGTCGGGAGCAAGATTATGCTGTCAGACCCCATTAAACAGGAGTCATTCATGAACTGGAGTATGAAATCCTGGTCCGAGCTGACCACGGATGAATTGTATGAGCTGCTTGCCCTGCGCGCTGAGGTGTTCGTGGTGGAGCAGACCTGTCCCTTCCAGGATCTGGACGGGCTGGATCGCCGTGACGGCGTGCTGCATCTGCTCGGTCGTGAGGGGGATCACCTGGCGGCCTATGCCCGCATCATGGCACCCGGCATTGGTGATGACAGCGGCGCTGCCATCGGCCGCGTGGTCACCTCTCCCACGTCGCGGGGGGGCGGACTGGGTCACCGCCTGCTGGCGCAAGCGGTCAGAGAGTGCGAGGCACGCTGGCCTGCACACAGCATCTGGCTCGGTGCACAGGCCCACCTGCAAGGTTTTTACGGCCAGCATGGTTTCGTGGCCGAAGGGGAAGGGTATCTGGAAGATGACATCCCTCACATGGGGATGCGAAGGGAGCCTGCCTGACATCGTCAGGCGCCAGGAAAGGGGCAAGTGGCCCCTCATACGTGGTGCATCTCATGGTTTTTTGCTACCCCGTGGCCATGTGGTCGTCAGACCGGGGTGAGATACCGCCGTGCTGATCTGCCTGCGGTCTCTCTGTCGGGACACCGCCCCGGTCAGGGCGGTGCGGCATCAGGAGGGCTGGGGTGGTTCAGGGGGTGACCCGGGTGGTGAGGGTAAACCCCTCTTCACTGGAGGCCAGCGTCACCTGAACCTGGCCCAACTCGGTCAGAGTGCCCACATGGGTGCCGCCACAGGGAATGGTGATCTCCCGACCGTCCAGCATGCCATGCCAGTAGCGGGAATCGATGATGGCATCACCGGCCCGGCTGCGGCGGATCTCGCCTCCCTCTTTGAGCCAGCGCATCAGCTGCTCGTTGACCTGGAGCGCTATCCTGTCGAGGTCGGCCAGCAGTGCCTCGCTGTTGATTCCCTTTTTCCGAAGGCTCTTGCCGATCCGGTACTGCTCCTTTGATCCTCTGGGCTCGACCCGGGAGTGCTGGATGGCGAGGCGGTCGAAATCCGGCTGCCCGAGAGCGTCAAGCTCGCTCGTCTCCTTTCGCCAATAGGGCGTGAGCGCCCGATTGAGGGCCAGTGCCACCAGGTGGCAGGCGCTGTGGCCCAGGCTCAGGGCATGGCGTGCCTCGGCATCCACTGTCAGTTCCACAGGCGAGCCAATGGCAAGGTGATGGGAACCGGCGAGGGGATGCACCACCACGAAAGCCCACCCATCCGCCCCCCGCTTGACCGGAATCTCCGTATCCACGAACAGCTCGCCCTCGGGACTGATGGCGCCCATGCGGCAGGGGCCCACGGCCGCTTCCCCCCCTTCCCAGCGCACAGTGCCCACGTCACCGGGTTGATCGGGCCAGAGGTGGCTCTGGGGATGAAAGGGGGTGAGATCGGTGACCAGCAGGGTCGGATCCCCCTGTTTGCAACAGACGACGCTGGCCTGTTCCTGATGGTGGCCCAGTACGAAGCTGGCTCGGGTATGTTCCATGGCGGGCTCCCGCAACGAGATGATGAGAAGGGAAAGGGGCAGCATACGCGAAAGTGCGAAAAGGCTCATCAACCCGGGTCAATGAGCCTCAAGATGGCGTTAGAGGGTGGTGACCAGCAGATAGGCATTGAGGCCGATCACCAGGGCGACGATGAGACGCCCCACGGCCTGGGTGACGGGGTGATTGCGATGTGCCCCCATCAGGGCGCGATCACCGGTCAGGATCAGCAGCGGAATAAGGGCGAGGGCGATGCCGAAGCTCAGCACTACCTGGCTCAGCACCAGAATTTCCGTGGTGTTGAGACCCATGGCGATCACCACGAAGGCGGGAGCCATGGTGATGGCTCGGCGCAGCCAGAGCGGAATGGTGAAGCGCACGAAGCCCTGCATCACCACTTGCCCCGCCAGCGTCCCCACCACGGTGGAGGAGATGCCGGAGGCGACCAGGGAGAGGCCGAACAGGGTGGCGGCTGCCGGGCCCAGCAGGGGCGTGAGGGTCTGGTAGGCCGATTCCAGCTCGGCCACCTGCTGGTTGCCGGAGCTGTGGAAGGCGGCAGCCGCCATGGCCATCATGGCCAGGTTGACGAAGCCGGCGATGGTCATGGCGATGGCCACGTCGACCCGGGTGCTGTGCAGTCGCTGGGTCACCGTGCCCTGCTCCTGGGTATGCTGGGTCAGGGCCGAGTGGAGATAGATGACATGGGGCATCACGGTGGCACCAAGCACGCCGGCGGCAAGATAGACAGCATCACCATTGGGGAGGCCGGGGAAGAGTGCCCCTTCCAGCAGACTCGGCAGGTGGGGGCGCGAGAAGATCAGCTCGACGATGTAGGCGGCGGCCACGAACAGCAGCAGGCCCCCCACCACGAACTCCAGCGGCTTCTGGCCGCGGGATTGCAACATCAGGATCCCCCAGGTGACCACGGCGGTGATACAGGCCCCTTCCAGCAGGGTGATGCCGAGCAGCAGTTTGAAGCCGACCGCAGCGCCGATGAACTCGGCGAGATCGGTGGCCATGGCGATGATCTCGGCCTGCACCCAATAGGCCCAGACTGCGGGCCTGGGCAGACGATCACGAATGTGTTCCGCCAGGTTCTTGCCTGTGACGATACCGAGCTTGGCCGAGAGGGTCTGCACCAGCATGGCCATCAGGTTGGCCCACACCACTACCCACAGCAGTTGATAGCCGAAGGTGGAGCCGGCCTGGATGTTGGTCGCAAAATTGCCCGGGTCGATATAACCGATGGCGGCGATGAAGGCGGGGCCGAGCAGGGTCAGCTTGAATTTGCGGGCCGGGATGGCCGTGGTGAGCGCAGGTTGCATACTGTCATCCTCCGTGGGGATATGAGGAGAGTATGGATCTAAATGATAATTGTTATCAATTAAAGTTTTGTATCGGGCTCATCGAGAAAAACATCTTGCTTCGCCAGTTGCAGTGGGAGAGGTGATTTCGTACAATACGCCGCCCTAGAAAGCAGCGTCTAAACATCACTATGTTCCTTGCCTCCGAGGTCTGGCTGCACCTGGGCGGAGGCTGAATTAATCCGTAAGGAGCTAAAATGCGTCATTACGAAATCGTCTTCATGGTTCATCCGGACCAGAGCGAGCAAGTACCTGGCATGATCGAGCGTTACACCGGCGCTATCACCACCGCTGGTGGTACCATTCATCGCCTGGAAGATTGGGGCCGTCGTCAACTGGCTTACCCGATCGACAAGCTGCACAAGGCTCACTACGTTCTGATGAACGTAGAAGCTGAACAGGCCGTTATCGATGAGCTGGAAACCAACTTCCGCTTCAACGATGCCGTTATCCGCAACATGATCATGCGCACCAAGCACGCCGTGACTGAAGTTTCTCCGATGGCCAAGGCCAAGGAAGAGCGCTTCACCCGTCGTGACGACGAGCGTCGCGAAGATGCTGTTGAAGCGTCTTCCGAAGAGTAATTCTTAGATCACCGCATTAGAGGATAAAGGCCATGGCACGTTATTTCCGTCGTCGTAAGTTCTGCCGCTTCACCGCCGAGAACGTTACCGAGATCGACTACAAAGATATCGTTACTCTGAAAAACTACGTCACTGAATCTGGCAAGATCGTACCGAGCCGTATCACCGGTACCCGCGCCAAGTATCAGCGTCAGCTGGCACGCGCCATCAAGCGTGCTCGTTACCTGGCTCTGCTGCCGTACACCGATCTGCACAACAAGTAAGAATCGGCCCGGCGCTTACGCCTAACTCAACGAAATTTATAGAGGAAAGGTAATGCAAGTTATCCTGCTCGATAAGATCGCCAAACTGGGCGGTCTGGGTGACCAAGTTTCCGTAAAAGCTGGTTATGCCCGTAACTACCTGATCCCGCAAGGCAAAGCTGTTATGGCCACCAAGGCCAACATCGAAGCCTTCGGTGCTCGTCGCGCTGAGCTGGAAGCCAAACTGGCTGCCAACAAGGCTGCTGCCGAAGAGCGCGCTGCCAAGCTGGGTGAGCTGGCTGCCGTTGTCATCGCCTCCAAGTCTGGCGACGAAGGCAAGCTGTTCGGTTCCATCGGTACCCGTGACGTGGCTGAAGCCATCACTGCTGCCGGCGTAGCCGTTGCCAAGAGCGAAGTCCGCATGGGCAACGTTCTGCGTAACACCGGTGAGTACGAAGTTGTTGTTCAGCTGCACGCTGACGTCAAAGCAACCGTACAAATCCAGGTTGTTGCTCTGTAATAGCGTTCCGCTCTTGCAGAAAAACCCGCGCACATGCGCGGGTTTTTTATTTTCAGATCAAGGGGTAAAGTGAAGGTCTGTTCCTCTGGAGGAGAACCTTTATGGCTGCCTGGGTTGAAGGTCGGGTCATCGAGCGCATCGAGTGGACACCCACCCTGCTCTCCCTGCGTGTGGAGGCGGAACTTGCCCCCTACAAGGCGGGTCAATTCACCAAGCTGGCCCTGGAGCAGGGCGAGCGTCGCGTCCAGCGTGCCTATTCCTTCGTCAATCCTCCCGGCACGCCCTATCACGAATTCTATCTGGTGGAGATCCCCGGCGGTGAGCTGAGTCCCTCTCTCGGTTCCCTGCAGGTGGGCGACAGCCTGCTGGTGCAGTCCCAGGCCACCGGTTTTCTGACCCTGGATGAGATTCCCCCGGGACGGGACCTCTGGCTGCTCTCAACCGGCACCGCCATCGGCCCCTTCCTCGCCATGCTGGCCGAGGGACAGGTCTTCGACCGCTTCGAGCATCTGGTGCTGGTACACGGGGTGAGAAAAGGGGAAGAGCTCAGCTATCAGCCGCTTATCGCCAGTTTTGCCGAGCAGCATGGCGAGCGTTTTCGCTATGTTCCCTTCGTCAGTCGTGAGACCTGGCCGGGGGCGATGGCAGGACGCATCCCGGCAGCCATCGTCGATGGCAGCTTGCAGGCGAGGGTGGGGCTGAACTTCTCCCCCGAGTTGAGCCAGGTGATGATCTGCGGCAACCCCGCCATGGTGAAAGAGACTCAGCAGACCCTGCTCGGGCTGGGGCTTGTCAAGAACCTGCGTCGCGCCCCCGGCAATATCAGCATGGAAAACTACTGGTAGGGGACATGACTCCAGGGGCCACAGGCCCCTCAACCATGTCCATGGGCATGCTGGTCAGTGTTTTTGGTGGCCGTTGCCGCCGTGCTTGTTCCTGGGCTTGTCATGGCCCTGACCCGGGTTGTTGCCACTGTGAATGCTGCGGTTGTAATGGTCGCGGTATTTGCCATCCATGTTGTCGCAGTTGAGCTGGATGCGGCTGGTCCGGGTGCTGACATCCAGGCAGTTGTGCTGCCACCACTCGTACTCCTTGTCGTCCCAATCCAGGTTTACCCGGCCCTGGTCGGTGGAGATCCGGATGTCGTCTTCGTGTTTGGAAGGGGGGCAGCAAAGGCCATTCCCTGAACCAGAAGCAGGGAGAGCAGCAGTGCGCCGCGGGAAGTCATGGTCATGTGGGCCATCGCATCAAGGCTCCTGTCAGGGGGATCATTGATCCGGTTGCGTGCTGATCTGGTTCTCAGAGATCCCCTCATTTTTAGAGACTCAAATAATTCCAAGTGTGCGGGTATATAAGCGGTGTTGCTTCAGGTAGT